>CALFYE010000272.1 GCA_937952145.1 uncultured Myxococcales bacterium | reverse complement strand
CCACGTACAGGTCGTTGATGTTCCATGAGGCCGCAGGAAGCTCGTACTGCAGTCGCCCCGACAGCGCATAGCCGCCCTGCGGCTCGCTGAGCAGCAGCTCGACGCGCGCCGTCTCGTCTCCGGCCCGGGCTGGCGAGACCTGCAGGTTCAGCTTGCCGTCCTTGTGCGCAAACGGAATGCTGGCGCCGTTTAGAAACACCTTCTCGACCGTCTGCCGGGCCGGCACCGTAAAGTCGATGGGGCGCGTGCCTTCAAGCTGCATGGTGTAAAGCACGCGCAGCGTCCGGCGCCCCTCCAGCGTCGAGACGACCGAGGCGTAGGCGGTGGTGATGACCGGCTCGATGGGCGGCCGCCGCGCTGCCTGCTTCTTCGCCGCGCTCGCCTGCGCGCTGCGCTCCCACAGGAGCTCGAAGCGATTGCTCTGCGGATAGAGCGTGTAGCCCTCGCCCTCTTCCATGCGGTCGGCATTCTGCAGCGCAAACAGGTGCTCGTCGAAGCGCAGCTTCAGCACCGCCAGCGCCGCTGCGGGATAGCTGATCTCAGCCCGCCGCCGCGTCCCCGTCACCTGCGCCGCCGTCAGAAAACCCAGATCAAACGAGTACGCTCCCGCCTTGCTGGTCAGAAAACACAGGAAGCCATCGACGACCGCGAAGACGCCGTTTTCGACTGTTGGCAGACGACTGATGCGCGTCGCCGCGTCCTTCTTCAGCAGGCGCACCGTCACCCAGCCCTCCGCCTCTAGCACCGACAGCTCGACATGCGCCGTGACATCCACCGCGCCTTCCAGCAAGCGCCCCGACAGCTCGATCTTGCCGACGCTCGCGGCAAGCGGCGTACGCGGCACCTTGGCTTCGCTGCGGGCCTGCGTCTCGCGATACAGACGCAGCACCTCGGGCAGCGGCAGGGTGGCGCTCGGCGCGGCCGGGTCAGCCTGAGCCTCGCCCGGCGGCAGTACGCAGATCATCAGAGCCAGCAGAACCGCACCAGGATTCTTACGCAGCGGGGACATGGGCACCTCCTTCCAGCGTCGAGGGAGACAGCAATCGATCGATCAGCTCACGCACCGCGGGTCGCGTGGTCAGCATCATCAGGGTCGCGATCAGCGCCAGGATTTCCAGCGTGTAGATCAGACCGGTATAGCCCTGCAGCACCACTGCCACCGTGGGCACGACCAGCGAAGACGACAGCAGCAAGGCGACATAGCGCTTGGCCAGGGTCGGCAGCACGAACGACAGGTACGCGACGGACAGCCCGCCTGACAGCCCCAGCGCAATCACCCACGCGACATAGAAGTTCAGAAAGGCCGCGAAGTAGGCGATGAGTACGAAGAACAGGCCGTAGCTTCCTGCGAGGAGGTAGCTCTCGTAGATGCGCAGCGGCCGGCGATAGAAGCTGCACAGCGCGCACAGTCCAGCGAAGAACAGCAGGAACGGCGCCCAGCCGCGGCGCACCATGGTCGCGATCAGCCGGTCGTACGATTTTTCCGACGGCAGGATCACGCCAACCGGGATGCCCGACTGCAGCGAGTCGTACCGCCAGTCCAGCCACACTTCATCGCTCTGCGCCCGCGCCGAGTTGGCCGGCACCACGCCATCGGGATAGTCGAAGTTGGCGCCGCCGCGGATGTGCATCGCCAGGTGCAGGTTGCGCACCGGCGCCGCCGGATCCAGCGTATAGGTCAGCGAGTCGAGCCCGCGACCATGGAAGGCCACGCGGAAGGCCACCTCGGCTCCTGCCACCAATCGGCCCGTCCACACCAGCTTGTCGCTGCCGCTTTCGAGATCGACCTTGGTAGGCTCGCCATTGACGGTGAACACCAGGTTCGACAAGAGGACCTTGTTCTTCTCCAAGTTGATGGGGAACACGAAGGCGATGTCGATGTCGCGGGCGCCCTCATTCTTCGCGGTGTAGTCGCCGCGAAACGTGAAGTCGAAGCCCGAAAAGTAGACCAGGCCGCGCTTGCGATAGTTCATCGCGGCATCAACCACCACCTCTTGCGACTGCAGCGGCAGCGGCGACAGAGTGTTGAACACCGCACCGCTTGGCACGTAGCGCACCGATGGACTGGGCTGGACGATGGGCGCGCCCCAGCGATCCATGACGTCGCGGTGTAGCTCGCTATTGGCGAAGCTCTGCCGGTCGAGCATCTGACCCGAGATGGCCGCGCTCACTAGGAGCACGATGGCCAGGCTACCGTAGAAGTGGTAGCGGGCTGGCAAGAGGAGCAGGGACAACAGCTTGTTCATGGCGGTCTCCTTCCGAGGGGAACGGAGACCAGGCTAGCGAGCGTTGGTGCAGAGCTCTTGCATCGCCCAAGGAAAGCTCAGGGCAGACCTGTGCAAAACCTGTGCGCCCGACGCTGAGCTAGCCAAAAATCAAGCCGGTCAGGGTCTGATTGATGTGCCCCAGGAAGCTCTCGCCATTCGACTGCACGCCAATGTGCGGCAGGGTCGAAAGGACGGCGTGATAGGCCGCTTCCTGACCGCTGATCTGCGCTTCCAGCATGCGGTAGGCGCAGTTGAAAAAGACCGCGCCGCGGATCGGCGTGCCCAGATCAGCGGCCGCCTGCTGCAGCTTATTGCGCGTGTCTTCGACGAGATTCGTCGCCTGCATGAAGTGAAGCTGCGCCCCTTCGATGACCGAGCAGGCAAAGAACAGCGCATCGCCCTCGGCGCGGATGCCGCTGCGCAGCCAGGCTTCGCCATCGATCATCAGGCCCAGCGGATTCGCCAAAAAGTGCGCGAACTGCAGCTCAGATTTTTCCACCCCGATGCGACGCGCGAAGTACTGCGCTGCCGGTTCCCCGTCGAATTCCAAGATCAGGCGCTTGTCAGAATCGACGCGCGTGCAAGTGACCAAGGTCTCGGTGGGCGTGAAGTTGCACGCCTTGACGTAGCGGAACGGCCGCAGCATCTCGCACAAGAGGAGCGCAGTGCCGTCGGTGGACAGCACCCCATCAGCGAAGGTCCAGGTGCCCGAAAAGGTGATGTTGTCCCCCGCCGATCCGCCGACGAACGGCATAAACGGCGCGATGTCACCAAACGCCACGTTGATGCGCTCTTCACGACCACGCGCGCCTTCCAACAGGGCCAGGCCCGCCCAGTGCTGCTCGTCGAGCGAGCGCAGCGAACAGCCCAGCTGGCTGCTTAGTCGAGAAGCCGCCGCGTCGATGCCAGCGTCGATATCCTGACTGACATCGGCCAGCGCAGCCGCGCAGCGTCCCACCACCTCGTGTCCGATGGCGATGGCGACCACGCCGCCTTTGCCATAGCCGCGATCGCTGAACTCTCCATTGCTGGAGCAGCCAAGGACACAGGCGCGCGGGAACGCCTGCTGCAGGGCCCCGCCCAGGACCGCACCATCGTGCGTCACGGCGGCAAAGAAGATCACCACGCGCGGTGACGCGCCGCCCAGGCCGCTCACGATCTCGCGCGCTGCGGCTGCGCTATCGCTCTGCGCAGAGTAGGCAGTATGGGTTCCGCTCATGGCTGGACTCCATCCACGCTGATGCCCATGCGGGCCAAGGCAGTGCGCACGCGCGACAACAGCGCCGCATCGCAGTCTTGTTCCGGCGAGATGCTCTTCAAGTTCACGCCGTACTGGATGACCAAGCGCGTGTTCAACATCTGAAAGATCGAGCCGGCCCCCAGCCGCTTGCGCAGCGTAGCGGCAAGTGTCGCCAGGCTCTCCGGCTTCTGTGCTGTCGCGATTTCCATCTGCCGGTCCCCTCCCCAGGGTCACAAAAAAACGACCACTCCATCGTAGCGCCACATTCCCTACCCCGCCGAGCCTCGCGGCCCGGGCCAGTGGGCGCGGTGGCCGGTACCTCGATTCGCTCAGCGGGTCTACATCGCGTGCAGGACATCGCGGAAGATCTGTCGCGTGCCCTCATCGTAAAGAAACAGGTCGATCATCTCGACGCTCTTGGGCTTCAGGCGGGCGAAGGTCACGATCGCTTCCAGCATCAGCTTGGCGGCCAGCGCCGGCGGCACACGCCCGACCCCGGTGCCCAGCGCCGGGAACGCGACCCGCCGAAGCTGACGCGACTCGGCCGAGAGCAGCGTGCGCAGCATGACCCGCCCCAGGCAGATGGCTCCACCCAGCGCCGCCACCGCATGCGCAACATGCCGAGCTTTCAGACGACCGGGGCCGGTCCAGACGACATCACCCATCGCTGCCGGGGCCCGACTGCTGGCCTCGGCCGCCAGCTCTTCGCCGCCGATCCGCCGCAGCGCTGCTGCCACTCCCACTTCCATGCCTAGCTGCGTGTTGGCCGCGTTCACCAGCACGTCCGCGCTATGCGATGCCAGATCGCCCACCGAAAGCGCGACGCGCAGACTGCCGATGTGCGCCCGATCCGCGCTAACCGAATCAACGGCCGGTGGCGGCTCTTCGATCAGGGCCAGATCCCGCGACAAGGCCTCGGCGCTGGGATAACGCTCGCTGGGCTCTTTGCGCAGGAGCTTCTCGACCACGGCGAAGAAGTACGCTTCGCGCGGCGTCCGCGCGGTGGGCGGAATGTAGGGATCCGAGACATGCGCCAGACACAGCGCGGCGGCACTACCTGCCGAAAATGGCGGAGCGCCCGTCGCCAGAAGATGCGCCGTGGCCCCCAGGGCATACAGATCGGAGCGCCGATCCGGCGGCTTTTCATTCCACAGTTCGGGAGCCATGAAGAGCGGCGTCCCGCTGACTCCTTTTTTCGCTTGGTACATGCGGGTATCGGTCGCGATGCCGAAGTCCCCAAGCATTGCTGCGCCGCTCGCCGACAGGAACAAGTTGGCTGGTTTGATGTCGCAGTGCACCACCCCGGCCTGATGCAGCGCATGTAAGCCGCGCGCAGTATCGCGCACCAAGTGGATGATCAGCTCTAGCGGCAGCTTGCGACCATCCTTGGTGACCGTCTGCAAGAGCTCGCCCAGATCGACGCCGTCGACATACTGCTGCACGGCAAAGGCGATGTTCCCTTCCAGCCCTGCATCCAGCACCGTCACCACATGCGGCGAGCTGACGCGCGCCCCCAAGTACGCCTCGCGGAAGATCGACAGATCGCTCGCGCCGTGAAACGTCTTGATCACGTGCGGCACCTGCAGGATCTGGTGGCTGGCCAGGTACGCCGTTCCCATCGCGCCGCGCCCGAGCACGCTATGGATGGTCAGCCCGCGGAATACCGCCCCGGGCTGCAAGGCCTCAGGCCCCGTGGCCCCGGGCCGAATGAAGCTGCTCGTGCCCACGCTAGAGCTAGAAGAAATCGTCATGCTGCGTGCGTCTCCTTGCGCCTGGTCGCCCAGAGACCTCGACGGTCAGCCACTTGCACCAAGATACGAGGTCCATCCCAGGGGGATCGTATCTCGTCGATAGCACGCCACTCAAGCCCTGATCGACGGCAGGCGTAGCAAGGGTCCTGCCGAATCGATCGGCGATGTCGCGCCTATGAGGCTGTCCGACGCGACGCTACGAGCCGCTGCGGTCCCCGGAGCCTGCCGCAGCCGCGATCTGCTCGCGCAGGAGTCTCCGCTGGATCTTGCCAGGTCCCGCCTTCGGCAGATCGGCCGTAAAAAACACGACCTGCTTGGGAACCTTGTAGCTGGCAAGCTGCGCCCGACAGTGCTCCTGCAGTTCCTGTTCGCTGACTGTCACCCCTGCATGCAAGCAGACGCAGGCCAGAACACGCTCTCCCCAATTGCCATCAGGGATTCCGATCACTGCCGCTTCGCGCACCGCTTTATGGGCATAAAGCACCGCCTCTACCTCGGCCGGAAATACGTTCTCCCCGCCGGTGATGATCATGTCCTTCTGGCGGTCGACAAGATAGAAGTAGCCCTCGCTATCCTCGTATCCGATGTCTCCGGTGTACATCCAGCCGTCGCGCAGCGCGGTCGCGGTTTCTTCAGGGCGGTTCCAATAGCCCTTCATCACGTTCAGACCACGTACCCGGATGCAGCCCCGCTCCCCGCGCGGCAGAGTCTGGCCGGCATCGTCCACCACCTCCAGCTCTACACCGCAGAGCGGACGACCACAGGATCGCAGCCGCTCCCCCACATGCTCGGCATCAGCGAGCATGGTCAGTCCCGGCCCGGTCTCCGTCATTCCATATCCCTGCACAAGCTGGCAGCCCGGGAGCTTTTCGCGACAGCGAGCCACGATCTCAGGAGCCATGGGCGAGCCCCCATAGATCAGCACGCGCAAGCTGCTGAGATCATAGGCTGGCAAGCGCTCGTACAGAGTTAGGAAGTTGACCATCGTCGGCACGAGGAGTGTATGCGTCACCCGCTCCCGCTCGACCATGGCACAGAAGGCCTCCGGGTCGAAGCGCGGCAGCGTCACTTGGCAGACTCCCAGACTAGCGGAAAGAGGAATGAACTGAAACGCCGCCATATGAAACAAAGGAGCGGCATGCAGAAAGACATCTTGGGAATTCATCAGGCACTGCGGCGAAATTTGCAGCGCATTCACCACGTGATTCCCATGTGTCAGCATCACTCCCTTGGCCACCCCGGTCGTGCCACTGGTATAAAACAGACCCAGGATCGCTTCGGGATCATAGATCGGAAGCGAAGGCGGACGCTGGGCCTGAGGCAGCGGCTGCTCACCGAGTACCAAGCGCCAGCTCAGCGGGTGCGTCGGGACGGGCATGCTGGGGTGCGTAATCAACCCCTGCGGCTGGCAGTCGGCGAGGATGCGGTCGAGCTCAGCCACAGATAGCCGGCTGTTGAGCGGCACCAGCAGGACACCCAACCAAGCACAGGCGTAGGTCAGCGCCAAGAATTCTGGGCTGTTCGGCAGCAAGACCGCCAGCTTGTCCCCGCGCCCCAGCCCACGCGCTTGCAGGCCCGCCGAAAGACCAGCCACCTGCGCCCCGAGCTCAGCGAACGTCAGCCGCGAAGTCCCCCCGACACATGCCAGAGCCGAAGGAAAGAGCCGAGCGCCGCGAAGCAGAGTCTGCTGACAAAACATCGGCGGAGTCTAGCAACTCAAAACGGGCGAGCGAAGCACTCCTTGCAGCCTGTAGCCCAAGGCAGACCGCAAGCATCCCAGTGGGGCCGCAGATCACCCTAGCCTGCGCGATGAACTCCCCGCCCCCCCCAAGAGTCGCTTGTTCTAGAGCTCCCCTTCTGTGATCTCCGCAGCGGCCTCTTCATCCTCCCTCCCCTTGGCAATTTGACTGTGAAGATAGGCCGCAAGCTGGGCAATCCGCGTGTCTTGCAATAGCAGGGTTGTGGGTACCTGCAGCTGTAGGTCGGTCTCTAACCGATTACGCAGTTCCAATGCCATCAGGGAGTCGAGTCCCAATCGGAGGAGTGTACGCTGCGGGTCAATCTGCGTGGCGGGTAGCCGCAGGATGCGCGCCAGATGCTCAAATAAACGCCGCTCGATCAAGGGCTGCCGTTCATCGGGGGGAGCCAGCCATACGCGCTGCATAAACGGCACCATTTGGGAATCGACTTGGCCGGAAGCCGGTTGCTCATTCGCTGATAGCAGCGCCCAGAAGGGTGACTTGCGCAGCTCAGGAAACGACGCCAACCACTTGCTAGGTGACAGCCTCAGCGCCCCCACCTGCGTCGGAGCCGCCAGCAGCAGGCGCGGCCAGATCTCACTCCCCTCCGCTACCGTAAATGGCGTGATTCCCTGGGCAGAAAATCGATCGCCAACCGACGCTCGCTCGGCCAGCATACCCACCTGAGCAAACGGTCCCCAGTTGATGCTGATCCCACAGAGCCCGCGACCCCGCCGATGGTGTGCGAGGCTATCTAGGAAGGAATTGGCCGCCGCATAGTTAGCCTGCCCCGGCGAACCCAGGAGTGATGCCGCAGAGGAATAAAGGACAAAGAAGTCCAGAGGCTGATCCAGTGTCAGCGCGTGCAAATTCCAGGCTCCCTTGATCTTGGGAGCCATCACTGCCTGGAAGCGCTCGCTTGTGAGCTCCGTCAACAGCCCATCATCCAGCAGCCCAGCGGCATGCAGGATTCCTCGCAAGGCGGGCCACTCTCTCCCAAACCTCGATACCAGCGCGGCCACCTCTTTTTCACTTGCGACATCGACCTGGGCTGCGATGACCCCGGTGCCCAAGCCCTGCATGCGTGAAATCGCCGCTTGCGCGTGCCGTCCCGGAGGATTCCTTCCGACCAGCACAAGCTGCTTGGCTCCAGACTCTGCGAGCAGCTCGGCGGCAGCCAAGCCTAGGCCACCTAGGCCCCCTGTCACCAGATAGCTTCCGTCGGTATGCAGGATCGAGGACAGCGGGGCCAGGTTCGGCTGTAGCGAGGCCGACCCCAGGCGGCCGACATAGCGTTCGCCGTCCCTCAGGGCAACTTGTTCCTCCCCGCTCTCCGCCAGCACCTCGCGCAGCAGGTAGGGAAGGTCGGCGAGCCTCGGATTCGCCCCTAAGTCGATTAAGGAACTACGGAGCCTTGGGCATTCCCGGAGCAGCGTCTTACCCAGGCCCCAAAGGGGAGCTTGGGAGAGTCCGGAAATCCGATCCTGCTCCACGACAGCCTGCGTCCCCTGAGTGACCAGCCAAAGCGGTGGCAGCTCCGGCCAGCCGGTCTGCAACAACGCTTGGGCCAGCGCGAGGACACTCAGGCTCCCAGTCTGTTGATCCGCGTCCAGACTGCGCAGCGACGCGCGGTCGGTCGCTGTGGCGTCCAGACTCCACAGGTGGATAACTCCTAGGCAGCGCTCTCCCGGCGCAAACTCAGCACGCAGAAGCTGCGAGTATTCCGCCGCTTGTTCCGGATCGAGCGTGCAGGCTCCCCCTTCCAGCCGCTGGTACGCGGCAGCGGGTCGCACGACGACGGGCGTGCCCCCCGGTTGGCGGAGGGCCTGGGCCAGTGCCTCGCCGATTCCCAAGTGGTCAGCAAAAATCAGCCACTTCCCAGGTTTCGTACTCCCCCTCTGCTCGGTCGCCGGCAGATCCCGGCGCAGCCACCTCGTCTCGAATAGCGCACTGGCTTCGTCCGCTGGCCCGGCCCCGTTCCTTGCCGGCACGTGCTTGGCCTGCAGCTGACTGATTTCCAGAATCGGCAGGCCGGACTCCGACCTCACCACCAGATCCAAAAGGAGCGAGCTTCCCTGGCGCTGCGAGCGGACGTGGACCCAGCTCGCTCCGCTGGGCGGTCGATGGAACGTAACCCGGCCCAGTGCTGTGGGAATAAACACCCCGGAAGTCAGGTCGGGCGCAGCGGCAAAGCAGGCATGGAAACAGGAATCGAGCCACGCTGGGTGAACTTGGTACCGGCTCGCCTGCGCCGCGACTTCATCGGTCATGACAACGCGCGCCAAGACCTCGCCCTCCCCTATCCAAAGCTGGGACACTCCGCGGAAGGAAGGACCATAAGAAATTCCTCTCGCCGCGATGTCTTGATAAAGCGCCTCCCCCGTACGCTGCAGCGGGCAGCGCCGGCGCACGTCCTCCAGCGGCTCAGCTGTTACGGATTCGGGTGCGCTGATCTCAGTGGTGATGCCGTGGGTGATGCCATTTACGTTCAGGCGAGCCGAGGCATGAAGCATCCACTGTCCCTGCTCCTGCACCGAGATCTGACAACGCAGGTGCCCGTCCGCGTCCATCGCGATAGCGGTCTGGGTGAGCAAGCTAGCCCCCTCCAGGCCGGCGAGCATGCGCTCGAAGGTCAGCGCACCGAGTCCCACGGCGCGCAGTCCCAAGGCCTGCCGGGCTGCCGCCCACGCCATCTCGATGAGTCCCGCCGCTGGAAAGACCGCCTGATCAAAGACGCGATGCTCGGCAACCAAAGGCACCGTGGCAACACTCAGCCGCTGCTGCCAGAAGTGCGCCGCTGGCTGCATCGCGACCGAAAACCTCTCGCCCAGCAGGGGATGAGCGGAGCCCGCTCCCCGGACTTCCGGCGGGGATCGCGGCGGTGGCACCGCTGCCGCGTCTTCCAACCAATAGCGCTGTCGCTGCCAGGGATAGCTGGGCAGCGCAACATAGCGGCTCCCGCTGGGATGAAGGCGTGACCAAGCGATGTCGCAGCCCCCCATGTACAGAGCCGCCAGCGTGGTCAGCAGCGCCTGGCGTTCCGGTTGCTCGCGGCGCAGGGTAGCTAGCGCGCGCTTGCCCGCAGTTCGGAATTCCAGGACCGGAGAAAGTATGGGGTGCGGACTGATCTCGACAAAGACGGTGTGCCCCTCGCGCTCCAATCGCTCAATCGTGGGACCAAACCGGACTGGGTCGCGCAGGTTCCTAAACCAATATTGACGATCTAGCTCAGCCTCACTGACCAGGTTCCCGGTCACAGTGGAATACATCGCGATCCGCGGCGGCGCTGAGGAGATCTCGGGGAGCGCGCCGAGGAATTCCGCCCGCAGCTCCTCCATCTGTGGGCTATGGGACGCTACATCGACGGCAATCCGTCGGCCAAACTTCCCTAATGCCTCCTGGGCTTGTAGTACGCACGCCAGAGCCTCGGGCTCGCCGGCGATCACCGTGGAATGAGGACCATTGCTCGCCGCGATCGCCAAGCGGTCGCCAAACGCGGCAATGAGTCCCTCCGCTTCGACCATTGTGCTGTCGAGCACAGCCATCGCGCCGCGGCCAGCCAGCCGCTGCATCAGGCGGCTTCTTCGACAGATGATGCGGATGGCATCTGGCAGGCGGATACTGCCGCAGACCTGCGCCGCCGCGACTTCCCCCATGCTGTGTCCCAGCACGGCATCCGGCTCTACGCCCCAAGAGCGCAGGAGCGCCGCCAGCGCAAGCTGCAAGGCGGTCAGGAC
>CALFYE010000271.1 GCA_937952145.1 uncultured Myxococcales bacterium | reverse complement strand
GCGCCGGTGCCGGGAAGCTATGCGCTGCACGCGGTGGCGACGGTCAAGTCCAGCCAGCGCCCGGACCGACAGTTCTCGGTGTTTCGCGTGGGCCGCTATGACGCCGCGCAACTGGCGCAGTGCATGGAGTCCCTGGGTTGGTATGAAGTAGGCGCTTGGGGGTACGGCGGCGAGCACGCCCTGCGCCTGTATCGCAAAGGCACGGCGTTCCCCCGAGTGGAGGAGCAAAGCTCAACCGCCGCCGAGGACCTCGACGCGGGAACCGGGTGAACTATGGAGACCTCAACACGATCCCCTCCACCGAATTCCCCCACGGAGCCAGCGCGCTTCGCCACCGTGGTCACCGCTGCTCGGACCCAGCGCCAGATGAGCCGCCAAGCCCTAGCCGAGCAAGCGGGCATCCCACTCAAAACGCTGGAGGACTTGGAGCGCGGCTATCCAGTTCCCCGCGAGGTCGCCCAGTCCGTCTGCCGCAATCTGAACCTGCCGGAGCCCTCCCTGGACACAAGCCCGCTGGTCCGTTTCGCGCTGCGGCTGCGAGAGCGGCGAGGCCAGGCTCGACTGTCGCGGGCGCAGCTGGCCGGCAAAGTCGGCGTGAGGACGCCCATCCTCCGCGCGCTGGAGACCGCGACGATGTGGCCCAGCCACGAAGTGTGCATCGGGCTTCTGGGTGTCAAAGCGCTGGCGCTGCAGGAATCAGATGTGGCGGCGTTCCTGCGTCCGGCGGAACCAGGAGCCGAGGGTGCAGCGGGCCCGAACCCACACTCCTCGGCAGAAGATTCTACGATTCTCCAGCGCTCTCCGCGAGCCGCCGGGCCGTCCGATGGAGCTGCGAGCCGTCCTCTCATAGAGCAGCGAGCGAGTACCGTCTCCCTGGAGCGCGCGGCTGACAACCCCATCGTGGCGAGTATTCGAGTGCGAGTGTTCGCAAATGGGAAGGTGTGCATCGAGATGAGTCCATCAGCCCCCAAGCCACCTTCAGGGACCGGCCCCGAGTAGGTATCGCCGCGGCGCTCCCCACGCCGCGCACGTGAGACCACGCTCCTCGACTCTTCATCACGTCATCAGACCGAGACCGACCTACCTTGGCAGCGCACCGAGCACTGCGGAATGACCATCAATGCCGTAGCGGCCTCGGGAACCTACCCATTCGCTGGGAGTCACTGGACTTGGTTTTTCCAGCGAAGATATCGGAGGAAACAGCAAACCGCCGGGGCTCCAGTCAAGACAGCAGCGGCTAGTAGCAGCTAGTTCTTGCTGGAAAAATCGTTTTTTCCAAACTCCATTTGAATTGAGCACTATCGGCGACGCAGGGTTGTGGTCGCGGCTGGGTCACTTGGCAATGGCCCTGCCGAAACCCGGTTGGTTTCACCTATGTGTATGCGCAGCTCCACCGGCACCGATAGCATCCGCAGCTGGTCATCGTTGTCCTCGCGCTCGAAGACCTGAAAGAAGTCGAAAAAGAAGTCGTAGTAGCCGCCTTCGTCGATGGTGAGCAGCGGCGCCTCCTCGCCTGGATGGAGCTTCTCCTGCCACGCCAGCGTATGGCCACGCCCATCGGCGCGGGAGTAATTGAAGAAGCTCTGCGCGGTGACGACGCCGGCCGGCAGCTCGACGAGACGGAAGCTCACGCGTTCGCCGTGCCGTAGAGCCAGCGTGAGGTGGGACTGGCACCAGTCCTTGCCACGGTAGTAGCCTTCCGAGCGCGAACAATTCAGCCGCAGCGACCGCTGCTCGTCGATGCGTCTCTCCAGCTCCGTCTGCCAGGTCGTCCAGCGTGGCAGGAACTGGCGCGGCCAGCTGAGGCTGTAGAACCCAACGGCGATGGCGACCAGGGCCAGGACCACCGTGCTTCGTTGTAGCACACTGGCGCGCACCGAGCGTCGCTCCCAGGCTTCTAGCTGTGCGGCATCATCCATGGCGCCGACGATGGCAAACCGGCGCGCCTCCCAACTATGGTGCTCGGTAGGCTGAAGCAGGTTGTGGGCGCGGCAGTAGAGGCAAGCGGCACCGAGCGCACTGGGAGCCACCGTCAGCGGTGCGCCGCAGCGTCGGCAGAGGTAGGACCCGCCGGGGGTTGCCGGGGGAAGCGCAGCCAGTGCCGCCCGAAGCAGCGAACGCGCCGCGGCGTGCCGCTCCCCCAGCGTGAGCCAGATAAACAGCGGCAGGAGCGCCAGCAGAATCGGCCCGAGGTGCGCGGCGAACAGCGTCCACCAATCGAAGGTTTGGAAGATGTTCCGGTGCAGCCGTGCCGACAGCCACAAGTGGAAGCGGGTGCCCCAGACGACGAGGCCGATCAATGACAGCGGCAAGAGCGTCGCCGCCATCTTTGCCAGGAGCGCATCGCTGCTGAGGCGTCGGGCGGTGGCGCCGGCGGGCATGGCCAGGCGCTGGTACAGTCGCTCGGCAGCGGCGACGGAGCCGGCGTCACTGCGCGCGGCGTCCCGCAGCGCACGATATTCGTCGGGCAGCGGACGCACTGCGCCGCAGTGGCGGAAGCGGGCTTCATCGCCGTCGCCGATGGGCAGCGCGGCGCCACAGAACGGGCACGACAGAATCCGGATCACCGGCACCAGCATACGCTCGACGGCGCAGAGTTTTGCAGAGTAACGCAATGTGACATATCGAGCACTCTCAGCGAGGTATGCACGCTGCAGTCTGTTGGTCGTCGCGAATCGACGACGGTCCGCATATGAACTTCGAGCCAGCCCCCTGCCTGGCGACTGCGATGGCGAATTTGACCAAATGAAGCCGAGAGTCGGATACTCCGGCTCGGAGGCCATCAAATGACCAAGCTTTCAGGGAATTACACCATCAGGATAGCGGACAAGAACCCTATCATCGGGCCCGTAGACGGCACCGTGGTCACCGTGGAGGTTATGACCTATAGCCCCGATGAAGCGACAACGATTGCGGACGTTGTTGGTAAAACGCTAGATAAGCTTGGACTGTCCATGGGCGAGGAGAAGTAGCAAGCCAAATGGTTTTTTACGAACAGGACCATTAACGGGCGTCGAGTTAGATCTATCCTCTAGCTGATTAAGGTTGGCATTGGTGCGTCCGTCAATCGTCTGCCTGTGTGCAGTCAGTGCCTCCGCCGGGACGAGGGAAAACCTGAACCCAACGATTTTGCGCGGATGCGCCTCAGTGCGAGCGACCACGTCGTTGGGGAGCCGAGCGACCAATCCCCATAGCAGGACAGCTCGGTTCGTCGCAGTTCGCTGACGACGATCCGCCGGCCATTGGTTGCGAAGCCGACATCGACGTGCTCTTCCGGCCAGATCCGCTCCGCCACGAGTTCCTTCCCGTGCTGCGTCACAAGCCGCGCTCCGTGGGGATGCTCGTGGACGAGCACCAAGCCGTCGCCTGCGCGGGACGCTGCCGGCCCCATGAGCCGCGGGCCCCGTCTGGACGCCGGAAACCGGGTCGGCGGCATGCAAGCGGGCGACTCGCGTACGAATTCCGCGCTGTCGTAGCTACGGCACACAGGCCACGGGGTCGTCCTCGCACGCCGTTTCGCCGCGGACTTGGCAGCCTCCTGCTTCGGCCCAGAGTAGGACCGCCAGGGTAGCACCGCAGTTCGCCACCGCAGCCGGGAAGTCAGCAAGCGTTCGTCGAACGACATGGCGTTGCGACACCGAGGACTCCTGGCGCCAATGGAGCGATTCCGGCACGCGTAGGACAACTTGGCACCTGCGGCCGGCTCGGACGGACCCGACCGGGGACCGAGGTGGCGCTCGCCATGAACCCGCTCTTGCAGAATGCCGTGTACTCAAATGCATGCCGCTCAGGTCGAGCATCGCACAAGGCAGGGCGGAGCGATTGGGGACGTACCTGGGCATACGGACTGGGGGGCTGATGGTGGGAAATTTATAGCTGTGTGACGCGTCCCCTCGCTGCTGATCGATGGGACGGGAACTCTGATCGGGGTCGTGCTCGACGGATCGAAGGCGTTCGAAACACTGCTTCGTTTCGAGGCGTACCGAATGGGAGTCGTAAATGTGGGACTTCCAGGACCGCTGATGAACAGCCGTCAGTATCGGCGGTACAGCCGATCCATAAAGAATGACTACCGACCATTTAGATCCAACAAGCAGATAACTCTGACGGATTCCAACTCCCTCCAATCGGCTACAGGTTGACCTATCGGCAGCAACGCGGGTGTATTTTCCCTCCAGTGTAACGGCATCCTAGCCTGTGGAATGGCGGCTAGTGCCGGAGCCAACACGTGGCCGTTGGAGGATTGTTGGCCTATAGCTGTCTTCGGTATAAGCTCCGTCAGCATGCGCGAAACCCGTGGCTGTCGTCAGTGTGAGCCCACAGAGGCTGAGTACCCATGAGTTTTACATCCGGGGAGGTGCGGAAGCTCTTGCAGGCGGTGCTGCGGACGGACGCGGATCTTCATGCGTTCTGCATCGATTGCCGGCTACCCGCTGCCAGCCGCTTCTCCGAAGGGATGGACCGCGTCGCCAAGGTCAATTTGCTGCTGCAGCTTCATGAGCCGGACGAGCTGCTCTCACTGCTGCGGAAATACGCTCCTGAGCGGACGATGCGCGAGCTGGCCACGCTGGGCGCTGCTGCGACGAAAACCTCGACGGAGCAAACGCTGACGTGGCCATCGCCCGCCCCCATCCCCCGGCGGTCCGCCGGCGACGAGCGACGCGTTACGATCGGCCTGGAGCTAGATGCGCAGCGACGGCTGAGGGTCAGCTACCATGTGCCAGTTTACGATCGGCTCGCGGAGGCGCCCGCTGTGGAGCTCAGCCTGCTGGAGACGTTGGCTCCGCAGCTCCAGTACGACGGACAGCACGGGCTTGCTGCTATCGCTCGGCTTCTCGACAAGGGGAGCGAATCGGACCTGCAGCGCTGGCTGACGGGGGCTGCGGTGACGGGAGAGACGGCACTGGGCCAGCTCCTTTACCGCACGCTGTTTCCCGATGAGTCCATTGAGCGACGAGTGCTGGCCTATTTGCTCGATGAGACGCGGCCCGAGGTGGCGCTGAGCCCGATTCGTCATGGCGTGCAGGTGAGGATCTGGACGAGTGCTCGGGAGCTACTCGGGCTACCGTGGCGGCTGACTTGTTGGAAGGGGAATCTCCTTTCGGACAATGGATGGACGTTTGCGGTGACACCGGATCTTGGCGGGCACCATCCGGTGCGGCTGTCTGCGCTTAGTCGAATCCTGGTGCTGGCCCCGCAAGTCACAAGCCTGCCCGACCTCAACACCAAAGCTCACGTCGACGAGCTACGCTCGCAGCTCGCTGCGGGAATCCCCGAACAAGGGGAGGACGAGTGGTTCCTTGTCGTCCAGAATCGAGCCGAGCTGGATCGCGCACTGCGCACGATGCCGTTTGATGTGCTGTATTACTACGGTCACGGCTGCATTGCCGAAGGTCAGGTCTGCCTGCAGCTGGGCGAGGGGCGTCACCCGCAGGCGCTTTTGACTATATCAGACCTCAAACAAATGGTTGGGGATGCACCGCCGCAGCTCGCACTGCTGAGCGGCTGTTTCAGTGGGGCAGCGGGCTGGCAGGGGGCAGGACACCTGTTGAGCCCCCACGTTCCTGTGGTGGTGTGCAGCCTTACCACCGCATATACCCACTTTGCGGGAGCATTCGCGATTCGCTGGCTCAAAGGTTGCTTACTCGATCGTCGCGATCCCGTCGAGCTTGTTCACCGCCGCGATCCTTCCGACCTCGCACAGACGCAGCACGACTTCCAGTGGGCCACGCATGCGGTGTTTGCGAGCTACACGAGCTGGGAGCCGACGCCGCTACTCGCCCGGCGCCGCGACCCGCGCAACCCCCAGCGCCTGGATCGAATCGCAGCCCGCGCCCAGGTCATCGAGCAAGTCTGTGCACTCCGTGATGGGCGCAGGCGACGCGTCGAGGCACTGGTCGCGTATGCCCATGATCGAAGTCTGCTGGAGCGCTTTTCCTGGCAGGCGACCGACCACATTGAGCGTCGCCGCGTCGCACCGGTGTTTACGGTCTCGCTTCAGTTTCCGCACGAGCGCGCGGAGCTCTACGCGCGACTGAGTGAGGACTTCCGACGCCAGGTTGCCCATCCCCGCGAACCGATGGGCCATGCCCTGCGTCGCCATGCGCCGAAGGTGAGAAGCGCAGGGATGCCGGTGCTATGGCTGAACTGGGGCGTCTGTGGGGACGGTACCATGCAGAAAAAGCTCGACCTCTTGCAGCTCCGTTGCTGGCTCAAGTGGTCAAGTGAGTTCCTAAGCCATGACCACCACTGCCCGGAAGATCTGCGCATTGTCTCGTTCATCGCGCTTCGTGTCGAAGCCAGCAAACACGAGATCCTTCGACGCAAGGTGGAGGACTACAAGCTTGAGTTCAATAGTGAGCGCTTCCGGGCCTTCTTGCTGCCGCCGTTGCCCAAGGTCGAGAAAGGCGAGCTGAAAGACTACTTGAGCGACCCAGACTATACAAGCTGCGCCGACAACGCCAACACGGTCATGAAAGCCACGGATCTGATTTATCAGGATACGGACGGCCACTACGAGCAGGTGGTCGAGCACATCGAGTGGGCGGAAAAGCACGGCTGGCAGAGCCTTATCGACGAGCTAAGAAAAAGGCATGAGCCGCACAGCCAAGCCGCTGAACCGGAGGACATCTAGTGGCAACCCCGTTTTTGCTTCTTGATCCGGAAAAAAAGGAACCCGCTGCACGTAGGCCGCTTCTGGCGAGCCGCCAGGTTCCGCAAGCGCTCGGCAACCTCCGCGTCGCCGCCGCCGACTTTGAGCCGAGCCGCGAGCTGACTGCTGCGGTCAACGTCAGCCTCTCCTTGGGGACACCCCTGCTGCTCACCGGGGAGCCGGGCACGGGCAAGACCCAAGTCGCGTACTACCTGGCGTGGTACTTCGGCATCGAGGACTCGCTGTTTCAGCTCGATGTCCGCTCCAACACCACC
>CALFYE010000270.1 GCA_937952145.1 uncultured Myxococcales bacterium | reverse complement strand
GCCTGGTAACTCCAGCCTCAGGGACGGCCATCTCCGCCAAGTTCACGCCCGCCGCCGGAGCGGCGATGGCTCTTGTGGGCCAGGGGGCCGATCAAGTGGAAGACGAAGCGGCGAACATCATCGCCGAGACCGAGTCGTTTCTGCGCTTCGGTTTGACCAAGCGCGCGCTCGATCATCTGCAAAATGCGCTGAATCAAAACGCCGAGCTGAAGCCGGTGCGCGAGCGGCTCATCAAGCTGTACGAGTCGGTGCGCGAGTACAAGAGCGCCATCGCCGAGCTACGCGTGCTGCTGGGCCAGTGCAGCGATGTCCAGGAAGAGGTCCGCTACCTGCGCGAGATCCTGCGGCTCGATGATCGCGATCAGTCGGCTCAGCGTCGCCTCAAGGTGATCACCGGCACCCACCGCATCGACCTCGCTTCGTTCGACGAACCCGACGAGCCCGAGATCTCGCTGACCGATGGCGATGAAGACGCGGCGCGACGCGGCTTTACCGCGGCCGACCGCGATACCTCGGAAGTGCCAATTGCCGACTATCGCGAGATCGTCGAGAGCCAGCGCTCAAAGCCAGATGGCGACGATGGCTGGTCGGCCAATGATGCGGCATCAACCTCAGAAGTCCCGGTCGCCGACTTCAAGCAGTACGTCGACAAATCCAAGCCCGACGCGCAGTTCGATCCCAGCCGCAGCGGCGAGAACCGCAAGGTCAGCGCTCGCGTCAAGAACGAGACGTCCCTGCCCGATAGCGCCGTGCCGATGGAGATGGGCGCGCAGCCCACCCGTCCGAATCCGCTCGCCATCGGAGCCGTTGCCGAGCAGGTGGCGCTAACCAGCGGCACCTTGAAGGACGAGCTTGCCGAGGTCGATTTCCTCCTGCAGCAGCGCAGCCTGGAAGAATGCCGCAAGCGACTCGACAAGCTGCTGACCCGCCACCCGCACAGCAAGTCCGTGCAGGCCCGGCAGGTTCGCCTGCAAGAGCTAGAGGCCCAGGTCAGCGCCTCGGACGAAGTGGTCATCGACGTCGATATGGATGATGTCCGCGAGGAGGTCATCCTGCCAGCGCCCTCGCAGGCCAGCATGCCGGTCGACCTGGCTTCGCAGCTATCGCCCCCCAGCTCGCAGATCTCGACCCCGATCAGCAAGCCCGTGGTCGAGCTACGCCGCACCATTCCGCCGCCGATCAGCAGCCCCGCGGTATCAGGCCAGGCGGGTAGCGGACTGCGGCGCACGATCCCACCGCCGATCAGCACGCCAGGTCCGTCGGGTCCACCCACCGGTGAGCTGCGGCGCACGATTCCGCCACCGGTCAGCTCGGCTGCATCGGGTCCTCCTGGGGCGGATGTGCGTCGCACGCTGCCGCCGGAGTTTGCCACCGGCGCCACCCCCTCAACGGGCAGCATGCGTGCCTCGCAGCGCAGCCTGCCGCCGCCGCCGCCGCGCCCCAGCCGCATCATGAAGGCGATCTCGCTGACGCCCCCGCCCGAGTACGCTGGGGCAAGCGATGGCGTGCCGAAGGACCTCATCACCAACGAGTCCTCAGGCGCCTTCCGATCCGGTGTCGCGCTGCGCAACCGCGGTCAGTACGAACAGGCGATCGCCGAGTTTGAAAAGTGCCTTGGCGACGAACGTCGCGCCGCCCGCGCCACGCTGATGATTGGCCTGTGCCACCGCGACCAGAACCGCGTCCGCGATGCCGTCGAAGCCTTCAAGCTCGGCATCCATATGCCGGGTGTCGGCGAGGGCGATCTCGCCGAACTGAACTATCAGCTCGGGCGCTCCTACGAGCTCCTCAACGATGCGCGCGAGGCCATCCACTTCTACGGCGCAGCCATCCGTCGTGACGGCCGCTTCCGCGACTCGACCGACCGCATCGCCGCGCTGCAGAAAAACCTGCCGCCGCGCTAGCGCAACGCTAGCAACCGTCGGCACCAGGCCCGACTCCGCTACGGTGGGCACAGCGGTGCTTCCGACGGAGCAAGCCCCCCAGCTGGTGCGTCTGCGCAGATACGGCAGTAGGCGCGATCGCCGAAGGCCTGCCGCCACTCCGCCATGGACAGGTTGCGACCCGCCCGCTCGCAGGCCCGCGCCGTCCACTCCGATTCATCGAGCGACCAGCGCCACACCGTCTCGCTATCCCCGGTCAGCAGCACCCGCCCCGCGGCAAAAGCCAGCGCCGTCACCGCCCGCCGATGCGATTGCAAGGGACGCCCCAACATCTGCCGTCGCTCGACATCCCAGATCACCACTGCGCGATCGTCCCCTCCCGACGCCAGCAGCCCGCCATCGCGCGAAAAGCTCAGGCTGCTTACGCCCCCGCGATGCTGCAAGAGCGGCTCGCCCAAGGCCCGCAGACAGCCGCCCGACGCCACAGTCCACAGGCGAATGCGCCCATCGCGCCCACCCGACGCCAGCACATCCCCCTGCGGCCTTAGCCCCAAGCTGTTGATGCCATCGGCATGCGCCGCTCCACCCGCCCCATCGGTGCTGCACAGCCGCCCGCCGGATGCCGCATCAAACGTCAGCAGCGATCCATCCAAGCCACCACTCCACAGCACGCCCCCGTCCGCGCTATAGACCAGCGCTGTCACCGCCTGCTGCGCCGTGGCCCAGGCCGCACCCAGGGGTCGCCCGCTGGCCGCCTCCACACGCAAAAGAGCCCCATCGGCATACCCCACCGCCACGACCTCGTTCCCCGGACTCATCGAAAGCGCCGTCACCGCCCCATGCCCCCCGCTCTCGGCAAGCCGCGCCCGCACCACCCCCTCGGGCAGCGCCATCACCGCCACGCTGCCATCGCTACTCCCCGACGCCAACCACCGCCCATCCCGCCCCCGCGAAAGCGCATTCACCGCCCGCTTATGCACCGCCACCGGCGCCCCCAGCTCGCCGCGTACCCGCCCCCAACGCCGCAGCCCCCCATCCACCTCACCAACCATCACCTCCTCCCCATCCCCCAACACCACCATCGCACTCACCAAAGCCGGCACGCGACGACGATGCACGGTGGGGTGCCGTCCCGTATCCCAGAGCAGGATTTGGTTGTCGAGGCCGGTGGCGAGGATGGGGGGGGTTGGGGAGAAGGCGCAGCTGTAGATGGGGCCGCTGGGGGAGCGGAAGGGGGGCTCCTGGCGGTGGGGGGCGGACAGGGGGGCGAGGGTGAGTTGGCCATCGAGGCCGCAGCTGGCGAGGAGCTGGGCATCGGGGCTGTAGGCGATGGCGCTGAGGGCGGCGCTGGGGGCGGAGGGGCTTGTGGGTAGGCGCTGGCCGGTGGTGCTGTCCCAGAGCAGGACGCCGCCGTCTTCGCTGGCCGCGGCGAGGGTCCTTCCGTTTTGGTGCCAGGCGACGCTGCTGAGGTAGCCGTGACCTCCGGGCAGCGGGCCCAGAAGCGGGGCGCCATCGGCGGCGGCATGGACGCTCAGTGCGCCGCTGTTGCCGACGACAGCAAGGCGAGTGCCGGTGCCGGGCTCGTAGGCGATAGCGGCGATGATCTGCGCCGAGCCGGACGACCAGGGCTGGGCGACAGGCTGCAGGCGATGCTGCATGTCGATCACGACGACGTGGCCATCGCCGGTGCCGGCGGCCAGGCGGGCGCCATCGGGACTGTAGTCGAGGCTGTACAGGGCGCGGGCTGAGGTGCTGATGACCACCTCGGGGCGCTTGGGATCGCGCAACGACAGCAGGAAGATCTGTCCGCCCTGGCCAGCCGCAACGGCGTTCGCTCCGTCGGGGCTAGCGGCGACGGCGTAGAGCTCGGGCGGGGTCTTTAGCTGGCCGCGGGGACGATGTTGGGCGAGCAAGCGACCGCTGGGCAGGCTGTAGAGCAGAAAACCCGCGCTGCCAGCGGCAGCCAAGAGCAGGCTGCCATCGCGACTAAACGCCACACTGTGCACGCGGGCCGGGGCCCCTGATGCGGTCTCGGCCGACGGAGCAGGAACGGGCAGAAAGCGCAGGATGGCATCGCTGCCGAGGAGCGCCCCAAGCAGCGCGCTGCGCGTGGCGGTCTCGGCCCGCAGCGCATAGGCGCGGGTCGCGATCAGCAGGGCGGCATCGGGCTTGCTGTCGATCAGGCCCTCGGCATAAAGGCTCAGCAGGCGGGCCTGCGCCGTTCGCTCGCCAAGCACCGCCAGCTGACGCTGCTCGTCGGCGCGTCGGGCACTGCGCAGCGCAAGCAGGCTCAGTCCGCTCAGCAGCAGCACCACCGCAGCCAGCGTCGACAGCCCACTCAGCAGGCGTCGGCGCTGAGCCCGCACGCTCTTGCGAATCAGGTCCTGGAGTGCGGGGGCCAGCTCGCCGCGATACTTCTGCCGCAGCCGCTGTGCGTAGCCTAGCTGTGGCCCCGAAAGCAGCGTGCCGAAGCTGTCGTACTGCGCCTGCCACTGTGTCAGCTCACGCACTTCCAGCAGGCGCTCGCGATCGGCGCGCAGGAAGTCCTGCAGCCGCGACCAGCGACGGATCAGCGCCTCGTGCGCGACCTCGATGACCGGCTCGCCACCAGCATCGCCCCAGACCAGCAGGCGAGCCGCCACGAAGGCTCCCAGCACCGCCGACAGCTGATCGCGGGCCGCTGGCCCCGACGACGCCAGCTCCTCCTGCAGCTTGGTCACCGGCACGCGCAACCGAGTCTCACCCCCGGCGACCGCGGTGACCCCGACCAGGCGCAGAAGCAGTCGACGCGCTAGCTCCCGCTGCTCAGGCGGCAGGCTGTCGTAGAGGCGATCGGCGCTGCCCTCCAAGGCCCCGGCCACCCCGCCCAGCGCGGCGTAGGCTTCTTCGGAAAGTTCGCGCCCGCGTCGCTCCTGCCACAGCAGATCGAGGACGTGCGACAAGAGCGGCAGCGCCCCCGGCTCACCGGCTAGCTCGCTGACCATGCGCTGCACCAAGGCCGGCGCGATGTGCAGACCGACGGCCTCGGCGGGCTCGCGAATCGCTTCGGCCAAGCGGTCAGGCCCGGGCTGGGCGATGAACACGCGGTGCTCGCCATCGTAGGCGATGCGATCCAGCCACAGCCCGTTGTCGTCGAGCGCCACCTCGCCGCAGCGCCCCAAAAAATCGACGCGCAGGGTGACGATGCACGACACGCCGGAGGCCCCCTGACACAGCGCCCACAGCCGCTTGGCGAAGGCGCTGCGGATGGCGGAGTTTTTGACGTGCGTGAACAGCTCCTCCAGCTGATCGACGACCAGCAGGAAGGGACGACTCTCGTCGCGGCGCGTGCTCAGCGCATGCTCCAGCGCGGCGAGCGGCTCGTCCCCGGGACGCATCACCGCCCACTCCCAAGCCCCACCGAGTCCCGCCGCGGCAAGCTGCGTTAGCTCCTGCCGCAGGGTCACAAGCGCACCCCGCAGCGGCGGCGAAAAGCCGGCACTGCTCACCGCCGGCAAGAGCCGCAGCAGCTCGGCAGCAGTGCGGGCCAAGGCATCGTCGCGCTCGGAGCGTTGCGTCGTGCCCAGAAGATCCGGCACCAGCCCGGCCAGCACCACCGAGGACTTGCCAGTCCCCGAGGCGCCAGTGACGACCAAGAAGCGCGGTCGCCCTTCGCTCTGCAGCTGTCGCAGCGCGGCCAAGCCCCCCTGCCGCTCGACGGTGCGGCCAAAGAAAAAGCGGCTGTGCCGGGGAGCAAACGCGGCCAGGCCGCGATAGGGGCGAAACGACAGCGGGCGCGTATCGTCACCTTCCTCGGGGCTGGCGTAGAGCTGCAGCGCCGCCCAGTCCAGGCTCATCGACTCGCGCAGTAGGCGGGTGCGCGCGGCCAAGACCGCGGTCTCTAGCGAGGCCGGCTGCGCGAGCAGCGACTGGTACAGCGCGTCGCAAAGCAGCGTCGATCCAGCCACTGAGAGCGGATAGCGTGAAGCGACCACCGCCGCGATGCCGGACCGATGCAGCGCCTGCGCCACGCTGCCCAGCTGGTTGCCCAGGGATCCGCTGTTGGCGCTATCGCAGGCCATCAGCACCACCAGGCGCAGCGTCGCGGCATACGGCGACAACAGCTGACGAAGCTGGGCGGCATCGATAACGGTGTGGCCGGTCTCGTCCTCACTGTCCCAGGCCAAGCCAAAGCTGCCGCCGCGCGCCGCGCCGTGACACAGGATGTGCAGCACGGTGGGCGCCAGCTCAGGCATTGCCTCGCCGCGGGCCAGCGCCTCGCCCAGGCGGGAAAGTGTCACGCGCGGCACGACGTCACTTTCCTCATCGAAGGGCAGCTGCGCAGCGGCGCAGGCCGACTGCAGCGCCGCGAAGTGCTCGCGCACCGGCACCGCTCCGCCGGCCGCCGACCAGGCAAACAGCACGCGTCCCCCGTCGCGGCCCAGCGATTCTGGCGCGCTCGACGGCGGCACCGCAGCGATATCGGGCCAGGCATAGCGCAAGAGCACCCCGGGCAGCGCGCCGAGGTGCAGGCCCGATCCCGACAGGCTAAGCAGCTCCCAAGGCAGCGCGAAGAGCTCAGCCGCGGCCAGACGCAGCGTCACGACGACGCGCTCGCCCCGCGCCACGGCAGCAATCAGCTCGGCTTCGCTCTGCGCAAAGCGCGTCGTCGACAGAAACGCGCGCAGACGCTCGCCCAGGCGCTGGGCCAGAGCGGGATCGCGACCGGGACGACGCAGCGCGGCCAGCTCCCCCAGAAGCTCGCGGTCCCAGCGCAGGGTCGCGGACTCCGCCCCGCCCAGGGCCGAGCGCAGCACGTAGACCTGCTCTCCCTCGGCGAAGGCAAACGGGTCGTCGGCCTGCGTGCCGCGAATGATCTCAAGCGTGAGCTGCATCCCGACGGTGGAAAGTGGCGGAGCGCCCTTACGCCAAGGTAGCAGCCGCAGCGACGGCAGGGACTGTGGGTTGCTCGGAACGCTGCTGTCGAAAAAACGTACAGTCGCCTGTCGCCGTATAAATATACGATTTCAATAATACTATTTAGTGCACATATCACGATATTCACTCCTATCCACATACGGACCTCCAAAATGACGACCCATCCCCCCGCCTCGCCCGCCGATCGCGCGTCCCTGTCGCTGCCGCCGCCCGAGCTTCCGGAAGACGAAGAGTACTCGCCGCAGGATCCAGCCAGCCTGGATGCGCCGGTCCTCTTCGTCCGCCTATTAGACGAGAACTTCCAGCCTCGCCGCTTTCTATCCGTCGAGGTTGAGAGTTCTACGAGCCGCCAGAGCCTGTGCACGGACAGCGAAGGCGTGCTGTTCTGCGATGGCTGCGATCCTGGGGTTTACACGCTGTGGTGTCAGCGCAAGGACGGACGACACGGGGTCCAGGTGCACACCATCACGCTGACCGACCTGGAAGAAGATCACAGCCCTTACATTGCAATCATTTAAGAAATTATCGGCCAATAAATACTCAAACCATTCCTATTAGAAAGGTCCCATGCCTAGTTACAGTGAGCGCTATCAGACGCCGAGCCCCCTTTACCCCAAGCCGACGGCAACGTCGCTGGCCCGCCTGCTGGGTAGCTGGGAGACGCTGCGGACTCTCGACAGCGATGGCTATCGCACCAGCGCCGCCGCCCCGCCGAGTACCTGGCTGGTCGACATCGACTGGGAGGGCCGCAAGACGCATCGCTCGCCGGGGCGCGGCACGACCTGCTCGCCGTTTACCACCCAGGCCATCGCCATCTGCTTCAGCGCGACGGATAGCGAGCCCTATTCGCCGACGCTTTCCGACGGACGGCGCCTGCCTTTTCTGTTTTCGCAGATGACCAACGGCGTGCTCAAGCACGGCGTACCGGCCTACGAGCGGCTGCTCACCGAATACGGCGCGACGCTTTCGGACAACACCTGGCCGCGCTCCGTGATCTTTTTCAACCTGGGCCGCGCCGTCGAGCGAACTGAGCTTCGCCGTGGCGACTGCGTGCACATCGAGTGGATGAGCGGTGGCGGCCATGCCGTCTTTGTCTGGGACGTGCACCAAAACGAACGCGGCGAGGTCGATGCCTTTCAGTACGTCTCGGCAAACGGCAAGATGGCGGATGGGGGCAGCGGCGGCGGCATCGCGGTAGGCGGCACCACCGACGGGCGAGGCGGCTTCATCCGCTGCGTGCAGGCGGCGGGCGAGGCGCCCCACTACCAAGCAGCCCGCACCCCGCTGTTCCAGGATGACCCCGGCTACGTCGAGCACGGCCTGTGGGTCACCTGGGACCCCGCGGTGGCGGCCCGTCCGCTGCGCGGCATGCGCCGCAGCCCGGCCCGTCGTCCGACGCTGGTCAAGCGGATCCTGGCGGCCCGGCTGTTCGGCATCAGCGGTCGCGAGGAAGCGCCCTATGCCATGGGCGAGCCCGAGACCCGCGCCAGCCCGCCGTCCGAGCGCGGCGTCATCCCCGTGTCCAGCCCTCCGCCGGCCGGCGTGGTCAGCACGGTCAGCACGCCCCCCGAAAGTCCAACCGGCGAGCCTAATTCGCCGACGAAAGGGGCGCCCCCGACAACGCCGACAACACCGACGCCCAGCGAGCCCGACATCGCGCTGATGCAGCGTCAGCTTCACCTGCTGTCGCAGCTAGAGTGGATTCCCCACGATCCCGGAACGATCGACGGCAAATTGGGGCCGCACACCGCACGCTCGCTGTCGGCGTTTCAGCGCGCCTACGGCCTGGAAGCCAGCGGCCGCCCGACGGCGCTGTCGCTGGAGCGGCTGGCCCGCATCTATCAGTCGGCGCTCGACGATCCACGGGCTCGCCTATTTGCCGGCAGCTCGGATCCCGGAGGCAAGAGCTTTGCCGCGCCTCTCGACGACGAGCCGGTGGCCGCGGTGTACCTGTACTTCCGCCACGGCGCGGCGCGGGCCGGCGATCGCATCAGCGTCATCGCGCACGGCGCCCTCCCCGCCTCGCCGTTTCCGCTGGTCTTGCACGATGCCGATAGCGGCGAGCCGCTGCCCGACGTCGCGGTGCTCACCGCCGAGCCGCTGGGGGGACGGGCCGTGGTGACGATGACCGTGCCTAGCGTCGCAGCGGGCACGCGCCTGATGGTTCGGGCCCTGGGTAAGCGCAGCGAGGCGCCACTGCGCGTGGTGGCGGGCGGGCTGCGTCAGCGCGTGCCCCAGGCCTTCAGCAGCACTGACGGTGGCGAGCCCGCGGGTGAGCTGCCGCCGGGGCTCGAAGCCGGCATCGCCGAAGTGCTGCTCGGTCGCCGCGCCCTCGCGGAGCTTGCGGCGGAGCTCACACTCGAACGGGATGCCCTACTGCGCCTCAGCCTGCGCTACAGCGAGGCTGGCCGGCGTGCGCTGCAAGGCGAGCTAGCGACCCGCGGGCTGCAGGTGAAGTCAGGCACCGGGGATGTGCCGTCGCCGCGGTCGTTTAGCGACGGTGATGACAGCCGACCCGCCCGCATCCAAAAGACCTTTGTGGTCAGCGACCTGCACCTCGGCAACGGCGGCCCGTACGACTGCTGCGCCGGCGGAGCCGAGCTGACTCGCTTCATCGAACGCGAGGCACTGCGCCAGCCGACTCGCCTGATCTGCAACGGCGACACCATCGACTTCCTGCTCAACGACGATCCGCTGACCTGGGATCGCGGACGCGCGGTGCAGCAGGCGCAGGCGGCGATGGCGCTGCCGGAAAACGCGGCGATCTTCGCGGCATTCGGACACCTGCTGAGAGCCGGGGGCGAGGTGCAGATTCGCCTAGGCAACCACGATGCCGAGCTCGCCCTGCCCGAGGTGCAGGCCGTGCTGCGCGCTGCCCTGCAGCAGCCACCAGCCATCGCCGCCGCGCTGACCTTTCAGCTGGGCGACGATCCGGAAACCAGCGGTGGCCTGCTAGAGATTGGCGGAGCGCGCATCCTGATCACGCACGGCGAACACGACGATCGCTGGAATCAGCTCGACTATGCGCGCCTGCGGGCCGCCTCGCGCACCGACGAGCGCGAAGGGGGGAGCGAGGGTTTTGAGTATCCCCCCGGCTCGCGGCTGGTAAAGCGGCTGCTCAATCCGCTCAAGTCACGCTACGGCATGCGCTTCGCGGATCTGCTGAAACCCGACTTCCAAGGCGCGGCACTGACCGCGCTCTCGGTGAACCCGCTGGCACTGCGCACGCTGCTTGGCGGCTCGACGCTGCAGATGCTGTGGCAGCTACACAGCCGGCGCGGCATGGCCAGCAGCTTCGCCGATCCGGCCGAGAGCGAGACGGCGGGCGATCTGGGCCTGCGCGAACGGCTGCGGGGTGCCGGACTCGATGCCGCCGAAGCGCAGGCGCTGCAGGCTCTGCTACAGCCGGGCCGTCGCCCGGCCGCCACGGCTTTCGACGACAGCGATGACCCCGATGGTCGCAGCCCCGGCAGTCGGCAGAGCAGCGCTCTGCTCAAGCTCTTGCGGGCTGGACTATCCGCCTATGCCGCCGGACAGCGGCGTCTGGCCGGACGCGAGGGAGAGCGTTTCTTCGCCCTGGCACCGACGGAATCCGAGTGGAGCGAAGCCGGCCGGCTGGCCCAGAAATACGGCGTCGGCGCAGTGCTGTTCGGGCACAGCCACGCCGCCCGCTTCTTCACCGAGGGCGAGCTTGTGTACCTCAACACCGGCACCTGGATCTGGCTGATGCAGCTTCCCCCCGCCGACGCTGACGTTGCGGAGTGGACCCGCTTTCTGGAAGCGCTGCGCCGCGATCCCGGCCTGCGTCAGCCCGTCCCGGAAGACGAGGCCACTGGCCCACGACTATTGCGCCGACTGCACATCGCGCGGCTGCAGGCCCATCCCGCTGGGGGGGCCCACGTGGCGCTCTGTGAATGGCTCCCCGAGCGCGGCTTGGTGGTGCTGCGCGAGGCACTGGTGCCGGGGAGCGGGGCAGCGACCTCGCAGACGCGCAAAAGGGTGTAAGGCCATGACACATCCCCCACCGTCAAATCAGCCTAAGACCGCGCAGCGACGATCCGCGCTGCGTCTTTTGCTTTCGCGGGGCGACAGCGAGCGCCTAGAACCGGTGCTGCCGCAGGGCCTGTCGCCGCAGCTTCTGGATGGCGCCCCTGCGCCGCACGTGCCGTCGATTCCGGCCAGCCGCCAAGCCTTTGGCGATCAGACGCGCGATGCCTCGCTGCTGGCCGAGCGACGCTGGGGCCTGGTGCTGCCCGCCGCCGAGCCGCTGCGTGGCCAGCTCTTGTCAGCGATGGAGCCGCTGATTCGCGTTCGCGCAGCGCAGCAGGGCATCGACTCCGCCACGCTTCTGCGCGAGCTTTCCTACATCGCCCCGGCCGATCCCTATCTGCCGCCCCCGCGCGCCGTCGATTGGTATCGCCACACCATCGCCGAGTCCGATTCCGACGACAGCCAAAGGCGCAGCGAGCTAGAGCGCCCCGACTACCTGCTCGTGCTCGGCGACCTGCATCAGGTCAGCGAGAACATCACCTCGGTGCTGTGCAGCTACGGTCACTTCGTCGGCCGGCTGGCCTTTTCCGATGAAGCCGGACAGCCACGCCTCGCCGAGTATCGGCAGTACGCCGAAAAGGCCGCCGCCGCTGCCGACCGCGATGGGCCAGCTCCCGATGACGAAGAAGACGACGACGAGCGCGGCGAGCCTTCGCGGGTCGCAGAAGGGCTCAAGCCACGCCGGGCTCGCCTGCACTACGTCAGCGATGGCAGCGACGCTACTGAGCTCGCACATGAGCTCTTGCTGTCGCCGCTGATCTCGCGCCTGGGGCAAGCGGGCAAGAAAGGCTCGGCCCAGGATCTGAATTCGATGCAGGCCGCCGCGCTGTACAACAGCGACGATCTTTTGAACAGCGCACGGGCGCTTTCGTCCTCGGTCCTGTTCACGGTGAGTCATGGCTATGGCGGCCCGCGCGGCGGCTATGGCAGCCCGGCCGAACAGCGCCGGCAGCAGGGCGCGCTGACCTTTGCCAGCACCGCGCCGGGTCGCGGACGCCGGCTGAGCGGCGACGATCTGCGGGCTCTGCGCACGCCGTTTCTACCCGGCGGCGTGTGGTTCATGCTCGCCTGCTACGGGGCCGGCACCCCCGCGGAAAGCCAGTTCTATCACTGGCTGGCCTCGCGTCGCGACCGGCTCGATGATGAGGCGCGCTGGGTGCTGCGCTCGCTGCCCGCCCCGGCCCAGCGTCAGCCCGATTCGCACCCCTTTGTCGCCGCCTTGCCGCAGGCCGCGCTCGCTCAGCCCGACGGACCTTTGGCCCTCATCGGCCACCTCGATCTCGCCTGGTCCTACAGCTTCGTCGATAGTCCCGAGTCCGGCGAAGCCGAGCGCGAGCGCGGCGACTACGATCACTTCGAGACCTTGGTCCGCTCGCTCTTGCGCGGGGCGCGCGTTGGCTCGGCCCTGACCACGCTCCTGCGCAAGCGCCGCAGCGCCGAACAGAGCCTGCTGCGTCGCTACGATGCCCAGCGACGGGCCCAGTTCCAGCCCAGCGATGGCGGGAGCGAGGCCGCGACCGATCCCGAGCGCAGTCCGCCAGTTGATATGGCCCTGCGCCGCCACTGGATGACGCGACAAGATCTGATTGGCTACGTCCTTCTGGGCGATCCCGCCGCGCGGCTATGGCGTCACGGCAGCCCCGTGGGAACAAGCAAGCTCCCCGCCCAGACGCTGTCCCTTCGGCCCGAGCCCGCGCCGCAAGTCGACGCCCCCGCCCCGCAAGTCGACGCCCCCGCCCCGCCCGCTGTCGATCCCCAGCTCACAAGCAAGCTGCATCGACTCGAAGACGCGCTCTGTGAGCTCACCCTCGGAACGGGCTCCCCCGCTGCGCTGGCCTCCGCTCTCGGCCTCTCGGAAGGCGAGCTCCTGGCTCTGCAAGCGGCCTATCAGCGCGCCGGACGCGCAGCCCTTAAGCCATGACCGCGCCGTCGCCCGCCCCGCTGCAGCTTCTCTTACGCGCGAGGGCCCAGCGCGAGGCCATCCTGCCGCACGGCCTGCACGGCGATGCGCTCACCCAATCGCCGACCCCGGGCAGCCCCGCCGCAAGCGAGCTATCCGGCTATCTGTGGGACGAGGGTGCCGATGCCAACGATCTGCCGGCCCAGCGCTGGGGCGTCGTCGCCGCGCCAGGGGAAGCCGGCGATCGCGCGCTGTCGCAGATTCAACCGCTCATCGCGGCTCGCGGGGCCCAGCAGGGCGCGCCGGTGCGCATCTATCGCCCACCGCCCAACCTCGACGAATTGGCCGCCCTGCAGTACCGCAAAGAGCACTTCGACACCGGCCGCACGTTAAGCCAGGGCACGCCGCGCTATCTCCTCATCCTCGGCGATCTCGACGAGGTGCCGCTGGCCCTGCAGGCCGTCTTGCAGACCGATGCCCTGGTCGGCCGCCTGGCCTTCCGCAGCCCCGAAGGCTACGCCGCCTACGTCGAAAAAGTCCTGCGCAGCGAAGCGAGGAGCGCTCCGGCCACCGGCCGCGCCCTCTTTTACACCGTGCCCGACGGCACCTCAGCGACGCAGGTGGGCGAAGCCGCGCTCGTCAGGCCCTGCCATGAGCTCGCCGCCAGCAGCCGAAAAAATGGCGAATTCCCCGCCGAGGTCCGCGATCTCAACCACGACAGCGACGACCGCTTGTCCGCCGATGTCCTCCTGCGGGCCGCCGCCGATCCCACCCCGACGGCCTTCCTGTCGGTCAGTCATGGCGAAGGCGCCCCCCCCGGCGGCTTCCGCTCGCCCAGCCGTCAGCGCGAGCGCCAGGGCGCGATGTGTTTTGGCGACGACGAAGCCCTCGCCGGCAGCGACGTCGCGGCGGCTCGCTTTCTACAAAATGGCCTGTGGCTGATGGTCGCCTGCTACGGCGCCGGCACGCCGCAGCACAGCGCGTATCAGCCGTGGATCGAACAGCTGGGCCGCGGGGGGCGAAACCCCGAGCTGTCGCGCCTCGTCGACGGCCTGCCCCGCCCCAGCGAGCCGCCGTTTATCGCCGCCCTGCCGCAGGCGCTCTTGCAAAACCCCAGCGGTCCGCTCGCCTTCATCAGTCACATCGATCTGGCCTGGACTTACAGCTTCGCCGATCTCGACGCCGGCCCCGGTGCCATCCCCCGCCCCGCCCGCTTCGTCGAGGCGCTGCGCTGGGCTCTGCGCGGCGACCGCGTCGGCCTGTGCTGCCGCGAGCTGATGCGCGCCCTCGGCCAGACCCAGACCGAGATCCTCGCGCTCTCGCAGCACATCGCGACCTCTCGCACCCCACAGCCCCGCAGCGAGCCCCGCACGGGACGCCCCGCGGGTCTCGATCCCAGCACGCGCTTGGGTCACTTGTGGATGCTGCGCCAGGATCTGCTCGGCTACATCCTGCTCGGCGATCCCGCCGTGCGCCTGCCCGTGCGTCCCGCGCCCGCAAGCCCGGCCATCAGCCCCAGCGACACCACTGAGCTCGCAGCCTCGCTTGGCCTGTTTGGCGGCGGTGACGTCCTGGATCGCCCGCGATCTAGCCCCACCCGACGCGACGCCCGCGCACCGCTGTCCGCCCCCCCCGACATCGAGCGCCTAGAGCCTGCGATCGGCGCCCTCCTCGCCGGCCGCGGGGATGCGGCAGCCCTCGCCGCCGAGCTTGGCCTATCGCCCGCTCAGCTCCTCGACTATGTCGAACGCTATCGTCGCGCCGGCCGCGCCGCGCTGGGGGGCCGCCCGACCCGCTAGCCGCTGCCTCCTTCCTTCGGTCGGAGAGCCCCCGACCGCGGCCGGTCACGAAGCTGCGTTCGAAGCTGGGCGAAAATCCAGCGCGCGGTGTCGATGGCCAGCCGCACGTACCAATAAACGACGATCGGATCCTTCCAAGAAGGCATAGCTCGGCTCCTCCCGGGCTCTTGGCCACGGGCCGTGTTGGGTGTGATGTCTTGCACCCCACTCCCCGAAGGACCTAAGCTTCCTGCGCCAGGCGAGGCTCACTTCAGGGTGGGTTTCGCTTGCCGGGTTCGTCCCGGGTGCCCCGTCCGGTGCTCGCAACACTGGGCGGGGCGTTTCCGCTCAATCAGGGCGGCATGGCTGGCCTCCTCCCGAGCGTGACCTCCGCGGCGGCCCACCCTGCGCCCCACCCTGCGCCTGTGCATCCCCCCTGCTCGCGCACTGGCGCAGAGGACTCGGCCTGACGCTGTACGTCGATAAAGGCCGACCCGCAGCATGGGTATGAGACGGGATAGGGATCACTTTGGTAGAGACCTAACACGCGGCAAACTGACCGCCAAGACTATTTTTTATTTTCTGAAAATAATCACATTGTACTCAGTCTCACCAATATCCCGTCGGCGGTAGCCGAAGAGAGCGCCTAGAGCCTCCTCCATCTCTTGTCTTCCCTCGCTGACAGGCGAAGTAAGCCAGCCCCCCGGGAACGTCCCGGCCCCCGTTATGTAGCAAATCTGGCCTGGCCCACCTAAGAATGTTCCCTGGTCTACACCGCAATTTCCCCGAGGCCCAGGGGTAGTTCATGGCAATGTTTACCAGTTCCTTACCCATCAAAGTAAGACGTAGTCTTATTTTGTTATTTGCGCTACAAGACTACTTGACGAGCCGGTATGCAAGAGGTGGTAAACAGGGGCCCGGAATACCTCCACCAGGCCCACGTCGGGCGCGAAAAGTCCGCCCCCACTCCGGCTAAAATGACCCCGTGGCCAAAGTCGGCAAGCCTCGCAAGATCCTCGGGACGCACGCCATCTTGGGGATGGACATCGTCTCGTTTTCGCAGCTCGACAACGTGGCGCAGGCCGCGGTCATCGCCCAGCTCCTTGGCTGGATCCGCGCCGCCATCCAAGGCGAAGAGGTCGCCGAAAACGACTACCGCTGGAGCCCGGCCGGCGACGGCGGCTTCCTGACCTTGCAGTCCCCCGACGGCTGCGCCAAGGCCATCTTGGTGGCCATCGCCATCGCCCGCATCCTGCGCGAGCCGCAGCGCAACAAGACCGGCGTGCGCATGAAGTTCGCCGTCCACTGCGGCCAGGTCATCGAAGCCGAAGAGCTCGGCCGCGTCTCGAACATCTGGGGCGAAGGCATCAACACCGCCGCGCGCATCCTGTACGTCTGCGCCCCGTCGCAGATCTTGGTATCCGAGCAGTACTTCGACAGCTACATCGCCGGCAAATACTCCCAAGCCCGCCTGCACTGCAGCGCCGCCCCGTTCTTTCGCACCGTCAAGCACGGCGTGCAGATCCAGGTCCGCAACGTCCACGACAGCTACGCCGGCCTGTCCGAATCCGTCGCCGGCGCGCTGCGCTGGTCAGCCGTCGGCGGCATCCTCAAGCGCACCCTCAGCGAGTACGAATTCCTCATCGCCGATGCCATGAATTCCAAGAGCCCGATCGCCGCACTCGCCGCCGCCAAGTTCCTGCTCGGCCTCGATGCCCAAGCGCAAGCAGCGCAGGATCTGGTGCACATCGTCAGCCACTTCGGCAACCGCCCCAGCGTCCCCTATCAGCGCTGCGTGCACGAGGTCTTCAGCCAGCTTCCCCCCGCAACGCTACAGCAGCTTCTGCAAGTCGCGACGACGCGCACCTTCGGGGCCGGTCAGCTCATCTGCCGCGCCGGCGATCTCGCCGACAGCTGCTTCTTCACCGTCTCTGGCATGGTCGAAGTCGAGGTCGGCGCCTCGCACAAGACCCTCCTCGGCCAAGGCGAGATGCTCGGCGAGTTCGGCCTGTGGATCGCCGACGTCCCGCGCACCGCGACGGTGATTGCCCACGACGAGTGCGTGCTGCTCGAAATCCCCTTCCGCGCCTTCCATCAGACCGTCGCCCGCCACCCCAGCGTCCTTGAAGCCGTCGCCGCCATGGTCAAGCAGCGCATCCTGCACAACGTCGCCCACTGCCTGCCCCTCTTTCCCGCCCTCTCCCCCGACGAACGCCAGCGCCTGATGGAGTCCCCCATCACCTGCGAAAAACGCAGCCCCGGCGAGACCATCGATCTCCGCCACCACAGCTTCGTCCTGTTCTCCGGCCAAGTCCGCACCTACATCGGAGAGCTCAACAGCACCCCCAGCCCCCTCCACTTCGACATCACCGCCCGCGGCCTCAGCGACGCCCAGACCGCCGTCGGCATCCTCACCCCCGACGAGCCCGCCTCCATCGACGGCGACGTCGCCCACATCCTCGCCGAGTCCGTCCTCGTCACCATCCCCCGCCCTCTCCTCCTCGATCTGCAACTCAAACACGAGCGCATCGCCCACGCCTGGTCCGCCCTCTGGGGCGCCCGCCGCGGCGAAATTAAGCGCCGCCTGCGCAGCGTCCGCGGATAACCGCAGCTAACGCGCTGGCAACGCTATCTATCAAGGCAGCGCCGTTCCTAAGAACGTGGTTCCTATCGACGGAACAGCGAGTAGACGCAGTTGGCTATGTGCGATTAGCGACGGCGAATGAGACCGAAACGCGTGCGCAGCCTTCCTTGATGAACAGCTGCCAGCACCGCGGCGCTTCTATCTGATTACCTATGCCACCCGCCTGGTGATTCTCTCGGCCGAGAGCCGCCGGCTTTTGGGTCAGTGGGACGGCTTCCGGCGCGTTATGGCCAACGCCATCGTTGGCGCCACCCCGATGATCCGGGTCCTGGGCCTGCTGACCCTGCGGGCGATTCAGACCCTGCAGCGCTACGACTTTCCCTACGCCTTCTTCGATCGCGAGGCGCAGGCCCTGGCGTGGATCGACAGCCTGCGTGGCACCTCTGCGCCATCGCCATCGGCCAGCCGCCCGGGCAAGCACTGAAGCAAGCCAGGCACAATCCATGGCGCGACGGTTCGAGCAGGCGAGGGCGGCGTCCGGTCTAGCGATACGCGTACGTGTAGACGGTCTTTCCCTGCACGATGCCGCCCTGCGCGGGAAGGGTCGTCTCAAGGATCTCAGCGATGTCGCCACGTGCGTTCCACGTGAAGTGCGAAACGATATTGCCCATGGTGCGCGTCGCCAGCTTGCCCGCCCCGTCGTAGGTCGGGTGGTGATGGCGGTAGTGGTGCATCTCCTGGTTCTGCTCACGAATGCGCGAGATGGCGCCGCCCCCGTCGTACTCGATCATCTCGCAGTGCGACTGGCTGCAGTGACGCGTCAACCGGCCTCCGGCGTCATAGGCTTCGCTGCCGTCAGGATACGGCCCCTCGCTGGGATAGTGGCGATAGCTGCGCACGGTGCGGCTGCCGTCGGGCTCCCAGGTGGACTCGTAGCGATAGAACTCGCCGACGGGTCTGCTGGGATCGCGCATGATCTTTTCGACGATCCGCCCCTGCGCGTCCGCCTTGTAGGTGAACTCGCGGCGCTCGATCCGCTTGGTGTGGTCGGTGTACGTGCGTGACGCAAGCCGACCCTGCCCGTTCCACCTGAGCTCGTACGAAACGACGAGCGATCCGTTGGGCTTGCGATGCTCGTGCCGCGTCAGGTGGCCAGTGCTGTCGTAGACCCGCACTTCGCGCGCTTCCACCCTCCAGCCGCTCCCCTGCGGGACGTAGCGAACCGCAGTCAGGCTCAAGAGCTCAGGACGCACAAGCTCGGGATCCTCGTGCCGCAGCAGCGGCTCAGCGCTCGCCAGCGATATCCACATCGCGATCGCGAGCAGCGCGAACATCACCGAGCTTCCTTTTCGGTCGTGATGAGGAACGAACCAACGCCGTTCGTTTGCCATGGACCGCGCAGTCATGATCTTGGGATGAAGTGGTTTTCAATCAGGCTGTGCCCATTCGAATCGCTTGGGAGAGGTTGGTGCGGCGCGCTGAGCTCCACTTGCATGCCATCCATCATCGCCCGGAAAGCAGCCCGCGCAATCAAGTCACCCTCGGGAAAACATCATCGCTGCGTCTCTAATCCTTTTGCAGACTTCGACCCATGCGGTGTCGCGGACGGCGGGGGTCCGCAGAGCGGCAAGCGGCTTATCGGGATCACGGACGGGCTGATAGTCCTTGAGCGGAGTCTCCGCATAGGAACAAGCCCCCACGGGCACCCATAGGATGCGCATCCCGCCCTGGGCTGCCTGTTGCAATACCGGACCCAGCTCGTGCTGGTGGATGAAGTCAGAGTTCAGGAAGTCCTTGGTCACCAGCAGCACGGCAATTTTGCTGAGGCGTAGTGCCGCTTGGACCTCATCCATCCAGCGCGAGCCGGGAGCGATTTGCATGTCGGAAAACGCAGATAGGCCGTTGCGCAGCAGCGGTTTTAAGTGGGCAAGCAGGTCATCGAGGTGCCGCTTATCTTTGTGGCAATAGCTAATGAAGAGGGGAGGACCGTGCCGTAACTCTCTCGTCTGCGCTCTGGCCTGCGCGGACTCGACACCGTTGAGGAGATCGACCACCCGCACGCGCTTGCTTGCGCCTTCGGGTCGGTACCACTCCTCGCCGTCTTGTTCGAGATCGAGAAGGAATTTGTAGCTGATCGTGATCCCCGGCTCACCGGGAACCGGCACGCGCTCGTCCACGACCAGGCCTTTGAAGCCGCGGTGTTGTTCGTCGAACTTATCCCGGATGATCGCTAGCAGCCCGCGCCGCTGTGCCCCATTGCCGGTGATGTGGACGTCGACGCGCCGCTCGCGAATGTCGGCGCGGACAATTGCTTGGCAGCCGTCGCGTGACAGCACGACGCCGCTGCGCCATCGCGGATTGCCTTCACTGTGGCGGTGTGCCTGGACGATAAAGCGCGGCAGCAGTCCTTCGGGAAGGATCTCGTACTGAAAACGGAAGTCGAGCCCCGGCGTTTCCAAGAGCGGCTTGAGGTCAGGTTGATTTTCGCCCAGTAGCTCGGGCATCAGGTACTGCCCAGGATGACCAGGCAGCTCGAAACAGAGCTGAAATTTCTCCATGAGTCGCAGCAGGAATTCATGGCACTCGGCGGGATATCGCTCGCCATCGAGGATGGCGTCGAGCGCTTGCCGGGACAGTATGCCGCTGCGATCCGCCTGCTGTCCGCCGCGCAGCAGCGTATAGATACCCTCCGTCACCCAGCGTGGGTTTAAGACGTGGGTGTCGCGCAGTCGTGGATCGTCGCGGTAGTTGAGGGCGATACCCAGGATGTGCAGGAAGCTCGCAAGCTGCCGCTGCGCTGCGATGTCAGATTCCCCCAGGCCGCTACAGATCTCCTGATACCGATCCCAGCTGACGTAGCTTTCAGCCATGCCGGCCAGTCGTTCTTTGATCTCGAACCAGTCGCTTGGGAAGTCCGCCTTGCGGTGCTCCATGTGATCGACACTGTCGAGAATCAGACACCGCAGGTCCGCGATACCCGTTGCATCCAGGCAGTCGGTAGCCACAAAGCCAACGATGAAAGGATATTTCTCCAACAGCAGCCCACGGTTGACGTCAAACGGATGCTGCTTGGTCTTATTGAGCGCGATGAGAACCTTCGATTGCCCCCCAAAGCTCTTGATGAACTGCAGCCAATACTCCGCATCCTGTGTCGCAGTCCCTTCGCGTCCGCTGAGTACCAAGAGGTACAGCGCCCGCTCGGTCAGGAAGAACTGATGCGTCGCGTGCAGGATCTCCTGCCCGCCAAAATCCCAGACATGCATCCGCACCGAGTCACCGTCGGGCAACGTCACCGACCAGGGCTGGATCTCAATACCCGGCGTCTCCGGCTCGCGATCATTGAAGGCTTCCGATACCAAGCGCTTAATCAGGCAAGTCTTGCCGACGCCACCTCTCCCCACCAAGATCAGCTTGGCTTCGTTTAGCCAGCGCCGTCCGCGCAAGACGCGGAAGTAGTAGTCGAGGAGAGTTGCGGCAGAGCCGTCGGTTTGGTCTTCCGCCACCATCTCCGTTGGAAAATTGAGGCGCTCATTTCCTCTCAGCCCGATCTGCCGAAGTGACGTGAGCGCGCGAAGTGACATCGGCAACATGCGCAACTGGTTGTCGTTCATGTAGAGGTATCGAAGCTGCGTGAGCTGGCCCAAACTGTCCGGCAGCGCCATGAGTCGGTTGTGGCTCACGTCGAAGTATTGAAGCTGCGCGAGCTGGCCCAGACTGTCCGGCAGCGACGTGAGCTGGTTGTTGCTCACGCTGAGGGATTGAAGCTGCGCGAGCTGACCCAGGCTGTCCGGCAGCGATGTGAGCTGGTTCCCGACCACGCTGAGGGATTGAAGCTGCGCGAGTTTGCCCAGACTGTCCGGCAGCGCCGTGAGTCGGTTGTGGCTCACGTCAAGGAATTGTGGCTGCGCGAGCTGACCCAGGCTGTCCGGCAGCGATGTGAGTCGGTTCGAACTCACGTCGAGGGTTTGAAGCTGCACGAGCTGACCCAGGCTGTCCGGCAGCGATGTGAGCTGGTTCCCGACCACGTTGAGGGCTTGAAGCTGCGCGAGCTGGCCCAGACTGTCCGGCAGCGACGTGAGCTGGTTCTCGCTCACGTCGAGGGATTGAAGCTGCGCGAGCTGGCACAGGCTGTCCGGCAGCGACGTGAGTCCGAGGTTACAAAGCGATAGCTCGATGGAGCCCTGTTCTGTCGCCTGTTGAATCCGTTCTTCCGCGATCTGGAGCGGGGTCACGATGGCCATTGGCACAAGTGCCCATGGAAATGCGGGATGTTCATCCTCGAAGCGATCGATAGACATGATCAGTCCTTGCGGCGAGTCTGTTCATTGCAGCGCGGGGGCTTGGGAATATCGGAATAAGGGAGGATGGTGGCGAGTCGTTCTGCTCGCTGGCCTCATCACTCGCGGCTGGAATACTGCCGACGGAAGGTGTGGGTCAAGGCGAAGGGAGTCTTGTTATTGCGGGTAATGAATCGGGTGGGTAGGTGGCGGGGCCCCGGGCCTGGTTCCGTTAGGCGCAGACGGGGGGGCGGCGATCGATCCACGGTGCGGCGGACTCTAGCTGGGCGGCCAAGCGGAGCAGCGTAGCTTCGTCGCCGAACGCGGCCGAGAACTGCACGCCGATCGGGAGGCCGCTGGGACTGCGGTGTAGCGGCAGGGACATCGCGGGCTGTCCGGTTTGGTTGAAGATTTGGGTGTTGGGCGTCTTTTCAAAGTTGTCGGCGGCAAGCTGCGCGAGCGCTACGCGGATCGCGGGCTTCAGAGGAACTAGCTGCAGCGCTTTGAGCGCGGCGCGGTCGGCCGGCTTCAGCCCAAGCTCTCCCAGGCGCACGGGGGGATGGGCAAGGGTCGGGCTGACCAGCACGTCGTAGCGGCTGTGGAATTCCGCCAAGCTGCGGCCGGCTACTTGCATCGCGTCGCGGGCTCGCTGCAGATCGACGCCGCCCATCGCCAAGCCGACCTGCCGCAGAAACCAGGTCGCGGGTTCAAAGTCGACGGCGCGCGGCTCGCGACCCACCCAGCGCGCCATGTCGTCGATCTCGGTCGCGGTACCGACGCCGACCTGCACCAAATAGGCTTGCACCAGCGCATCGCGATCAAAGGTTGGGAAGGCTTCTTCCACATCGTGACCGAGATCGCGCAGCAGCTTTGCGGTATTCGTCACGGCTTCGGCGCAGGTTGGGTCGGTCGCCTTGCCGAAAAACGAGCGGGTCGTAAACGCGATGCGCAGACGTCCCGGAGGGCGAGCAACCTCGGCGAGGAAGGGGCCGTCATGGTGCGGGGCGGCGTAGGGATCACCGGGCATCGGCCCGGCCAGCACATCCAGCAGCGCCGCGGTGTCGCGGACTGTTCGCGTCAGCGCGCCGAACTGCACATACCCACCCCAGCCTTCTCCTAGATCGGGGCCGGTCGGAATCCGCCCCCGCGTCGCTTTCAAGCTGACCAGCCCGCACGCGCTGGCGGGAATGCGCAGCGAACCCCCGCCATCGCCTCCGTGCCCCACGGGGACCGCGCGCGCCGCGACTAGTGCCGCCGATCCGCCGGACGATCCACCGACGGTGTGCTGCAAGTTCCAGGGATTGTGGGTGGCGCCTCGCCAGGCTGACTCTGTCGTGCCCAAAATGGCCAGCTCGGGCAGGTTGGTCTTGGCCAGAAAGATGAACCCGGCGCGGCGCAGGCGGGCGATGACCTCGGCGTCATGGTCAGGAACAAAGCCCTCCAAGAAGCGAGTCGAGGCGGTAAACGGCACTCCCTTCACGAAGCCGTCAAAGTCTTTCACCACCATCGGCACACCGGCAAACGGCGCATCGCCGAGGGGCTGTGCGGCCTGCTCGCGCGCCGTTTCATACATGCGATGCACGACGGCATTTAGCTGCGGCTCGACGCGTTCGATGCCCGCGATCGCCGCATTGATTAATTCAGGGCCAGAGATCTCACCCGCGCGCAGGCGACGGGCTAGTTCGGTAGCGTCGGCATCGAGAAGAGTGCTCATCTGGCCATGGTGCGGCGGTGCGCGGAGGAAGTAAAGCGAGTGCTGCCGACCCGCGGTACCGGCCGCAAGCGGGGTCGTCTACACGGCACGGGGCGCAGGGGTTCTTCCCTGAAGCTCGCGTGGCCTTAGGGCGTGCCGCGACGCAGGATGCCGCGCGTGCTGCCCAGCAGAGTCCGCGTGCGGTCGATGGACTTGAGCACGTAGAAGCGATTGCTGTGGACGAGCGAAGGTTCCCACTTGCTGCCATCGAAGTGCATGAGCCGCGTCTCGTCTCCGAGCCACAGATCATCATCCGCGGTGCCGGATAATGAATACTGATTGTTCAGCGGCACGCCGGAAACGAGGTCCCAGCCTGCTCCGCTGTATTTGAACAGGCCGCTGCTGGTGGCTAGGTAAGCGCGATCGCGGCGCAGTCCCAGGAACGCGCGCCCGCTGGTCGCTGAGCCCGTCGATGGCGCCTGCGTGAAGCGCGTCCCGTCGCCGTGCAGGACGAGACCATAGTCGCCGGCCACCCAGACATCGTTGCGCGCGGCGGCCCAGACCGCGAGTAGCCAGGTCGATACCGGGCTGGTCACGCGGTCCCACTTGGCTCCGTCGTAGTGATAGATCTGGCTGCCTTGCCCCACCGCCCAAACGTCGTCACGGGCGGTACCAGACACGGCGCGCAGGGGGTCCGCCGGGCGCAGCGTGTCGCGCGACAGCGTCTTGCCATCCCAGTGATAGACCGCCGCGCCGACCGCCCACACGTCATCGGGAGCGGATCCCCAGATGCCATGGATACTGCCCTGCGTTCCAGGGAGCAGCGTCCATCGCGTGCCGTCGTAGTGAGCGAGTCCGCCAAACCCACCGGCCCACGCATCCTTGGGCCCGGCCACCCACAGGGCCTGACTTTCGTTGTGCGCACCTTCGCGCAGCGCCGTCCACTGGGTGCCATCCCAGCGCAGGATCATTCCTTCGGCTCCGACGGCCCAGGCGTGGGTGCGGTCGGTGCCGCTGATGCCGTAGAGAAACTCTTCGGCACCAGTCGCAACCTTCTGCCAGGCCGTGCCGTTGTAGTGGTAGGTCACGCCCGAGCCCCCAACTAGCCAGATGTCGTCTCGGCCGCTGCCCCACAGGTTGTAGACGGTGGCCCCGACGGGCTCGCTGGTGAACTTGCTGCCGTCGTAGTGCACCACCTTGCTGTCCGCGCCGAAGAACACGTCGTCTTTGCTGCTGCCATAGACTCCGCGGCAGCAGCCGCTGATGCCGGTGTTCATGAGCTTCCAGCCCGTGCCATCGTAATGGCCGACCCAGCCCAGGCTATCTGTGGCCCACAGGTTGTCGGGGGCGCTGCCCCACAGGTGGGTGGTGCGCAGGCTCATCGCCGTCGGGGTGACGGCCGCGCCATCGAAGTGAAACATCTCGCCGCTGGCTGCGATGTAGACGTTGTTCTTGGCAAACCCAAAGACCGCGGTGAGGCCGCCGAGGTTGTCGCGGCCGGCCACCTTCAGGCTCTGCCAGGTGGTGCCGTCGTAGTGGAGGATCAAGTTGAAGCCTACCGCCCAGACATCGTCGGTGGCGCTGGCCCAGACGGCCTTCAGGTCGCGGTCTGTACCAGTCTTGCCCAGCGCAAAGCTGCGACCATCGAAGAACAGCACCGTCCCGCTTTCGCCGACCATCCAGGTCGCCGTAGGGGATAGGCTGAACACCGCGCTCAGCCAGTTGCCCTGGGGCTTGGGATATTCCCAGCACCACTCACTGCTGCCACAGAGCGCCGACGATGGGGGCGGCATATCGGCGGGGCCTGCCATGTCGACTGGGAAGGCCAGATCGGCCGGGTCGGACGTGGCCATGTCAGCCGGGAAGACGGCCGCATCTGCACCCATCTCCGACGGAGAATTGCAGTTCATAGTCGCCAACAACAACAGGAAAAAGAGGATGCCGAAGTAAGTGCGCATGCGGCGCACCATATCAAAACCAGAGGGTTCAGATCGGCGCTGCTGTGCGTGACAAAGCAGGCCGCACGCACTCGAATGGACTCGGCCGAAGGCCGCTCTTCCAGGCGCTTTCTGCGACGTGATTTGCCAAAACAGCCGCGGCCTGCGTGCTAGGTTGCCGCGTCAACCTTGCCAATCGAATTGGCCAATCTGCCTTGTGAGAGAGCCATGCGAAAAGTCCCTCCTTTGTTGTGGTCCGTGAGCACCGCTGTCCTTTCCTTGCTGTCACTGCCCGGCTGTCATGAGGCATCGAGCCCAGCGCCAACGGTCGCGGTAGCGCAGCCCGCGGCACGGCTTGATGATCCGTCTCTTCCGTCGCTGTCATTGACCAACCTACCGGCGGTTACGGCGGCGGGTGCTGATTCCTTTTTCTTTCGGAACGAATTCGTGGCCGGGAACCCGGCCGGGCAGTCGGCACAGAATCAACCCCATCAGCTTGCGGCTCGCGTGACTCCGGAAGGTCTGCGCATCGAACGGCAGGATCGCGCCGATGTGACGATGGGACTTTCGCTGCGGCAGTTTGGCTGTCCGGCAGTGCAGAAGGAAGTGTCGCAGCCCGCGGTGACAGCGGGCGAAGATCGGCTGCAGCGCAGGTATCTCGGCCTCACCGAGTGGCTACACAACGGGCCGAGCGGCATCGAGCATGGCTTTACGGTGCCGGCCCCAGCGACGGGCTGCGCAGAAGGACAAGGCGTGGTCCTGCGGCTGGCCCTGCAGGTTGCGGAGGGGCTCGATCCCCAGGTCGATGGCGATGGCCGCACGCTGCGCCTGCAAGATCGCTCGGGTCAGACGCTGCTGCGCTACAGCGACCTGTCGGCCGTCGATGCCGATGGCCGCGCACTGCCGGCAAGGATGCAGCTTGCAGCTGGCGGGCTGGTGTTGTCGGTCGATGATCGCGACGCGCGCTATCCGCTGACGATTGATCCGCTGTTTATCTGGCGACAAGAGTCGCGCATCGTCCCCGCCACACCGGGTCGCAAGCTGTGGTTCGGCAAGGCGCTGGCGATGTCGGGCGATACGCTGGTGGTCAGCAATGCGGGCTCGACGCCGTCGGCTTATGTCTATGTGCGCAGCGGCGGCACATGGACGCTGCAGGCCGAGCTAAAGCCCAATCCGCCGACCAGCGGCTATGGCTTTGGCAGCAGCGTCGCGATTGCCGGCGACACCATCGTCGTCGGAGCCGCCGATGCCAGCGATGGCATGACCCTCAGCAACGGCGCCGCCTTCGTCTTTGTGCGCAGCGGCACCTCCTGGACGCAGCAGGCCCGATTGCTGGCCAGCGATCCCGAGAACAATGCGGCCTGTGGCGGGGGCGTAACCATTGACGGCGACACGCTGGTGGTCGGCTGCTACTACAAGGACGATGGCATGACGGCCGATGTGGGCGCGGCCTATGTCTTTGCGCGCTCGGGGACCACCTGGAGTGAGCAGGCCAAGATCGTTCCCAGCGACGGCATCGCGCGCCTGTACTTTGGCCTGCGGCTCAGCCTTTCGCGGGACACGTTGGCAGTCGGGGGAACCGCCGCCAACTCCACCCGCGGCACAGGTACCGGCGCCACCTATGTCTACGTGCGCAGTGGCATTAGCTGGAGCCAGCAGGCAAAGCTCGTCGGCAGCGATATCGTCGGCGGCGAGCTCTTCGGCTCATCGGTGGCGGTGGCTGGCGACACGCTGCTGGTCGGTGCGCCCTACCATCAGTACGGCGGCAAGAGCCGGCCGGGTGCTGCCTATGTTTTTAAGCGCAGCGCTGGCACCTGGAGCGAACAGCAAAAGCTGACAACGGCCATGCCGATCGATCGCTTCTACTTCGGCGTCGCCGTCGCGCTGTCAGGCGATCACGCGCTGGTCGGCGGCTTTTACACGCAGGTCAACTGGTTCTATCGCGTCGGCAGCACCTGGAGCGAGCAGAGCACCGCGGTGATCACCGGCGAAGGGTATCTAGGCACGGCTCTCGCCGTCAGCGGCACCGCAAGCGCGGTCAGCGCCTACCAGTCCTATTCCGGCGCCGAAGAGTCGGGCGCGGTCTACACCTTTGCCGGCGTCCGCACCAAGGCCAATGGACAGACCTGCGCCGCCGACCTCGACTGCGAGAGCAGTTTCTGCACCGACGGGGTCTGCTGCGATCAGCGCTGCGGCGGCACCACCGTCGATTGTCAGGCATGCAGCACCGCCGCCGGGGCGATGCGCGATGGCAGCTGTATGGTCCTGCCCAGCACCGCGACTTGTCGACCTGCGATGGGCGACTGCGACCTGCCGGAGCAGTGCAGCGGCACCTCGACCAGCTGTCCGCTAGATACCGTCAAGCCCAGCAGCACGGTGTGTCGTGCAGCCGCCGGTGCCTGCGACTACGAAGAGCGCTGCTCGGGCATACCGATCTTTGGTCAGAAGTGCCCGTTCGACAGCCTGAAAGATCCCAGCGAGGTCTGTCGCGCGTCGGCCGGCGCCTGTGATGTCGAGGAGCGCTGCAGCGGCACCAGCCCGGCTTGCCCCAGCGATGCCGTAAAGCCCGCAAGCACCGTCTGCCGCGCCTCGGCCGGCGTCTGCGATCCCGAGGAGCGCTGCAGCGGTACCACCGGCAGCTGCCCCACCGATGCCCTGTCGCCGCCCGGAACCGTCTGTCGGGCAGCGCGAAACCTGTGCGACGCTCCCGAGACCTGCGGCGGCCCCAGCGGCGCCGACTGCCCGGCTGACACGCGACGCACCGCCGGCACCGTCTGCCGCCCCGCCATCGGAGCCTGCGATGTAGCCGAGTTCTGCGACGGCCTGTCTGATGCCTGCCCGCTGGACAGCGTCGCGACCGCTGGCACTGTCTGCCGCCCCGCCGTCGCCTCCTGCGATAAGGCCGAGGTCTGCAGTGGCAGCGCTATCGTCTGTCCTCCCGATGGAGAAGCCGTTAGCTGTCAGGCCGATGCCGACCTGGCGGTGACGCTCGCGGCGGCCCCCACCCGAGTCTCGCCCGGCAGCAGCAGCCAGATCGATATCCAGGTCCGAAACGCCGGCAAAAGCAGCGCCGCCGGAGTCGAGGTCCTCCTCGACCTGCCCCCCGCCGCCACCGCCGAGGTCGTAAGCGCCCCGACCTGGACCTGCCAGAGCCTGCTCACCTCTGTCGTCTGCATCCGTGCGCTCTTGGCTGTCGAGAGTGCGCCGCTCATCAGCCTGCGCCTGGTCCTAAACACCCCGAACAGCGCAGTCGTCATCTCGGCCAGCGTGCACTCGGCCACGCCCGACCCCACCCCTGGCAACAACACCGCCACCATCGCTCTGGCCACTGACTCCGCCGGCTGCGCCTGCCGCATCGGCCGCGCTCAAACCGCCCCCTCTCCCACCTGGCTTCTGCCCTGCCTGCTCCCGCTCTTGCTCTTGCGCCGTCGCGGACGCTCCCGCCTTTAGAGCGCCTAACAAAACCGTAGCGAGGAACCCCGGCAGCAAGGAGGGAGGAG
>CALFYE010000269.1 GCA_937952145.1 uncultured Myxococcales bacterium | reverse complement strand
ACTGGAGTTCAGACGTGTGCTCTTCCGATCTGCGGTCCATCGCCGACTGGTTCGGGCCGCCGATATCGAACGAGACAGCCTCGTTTTCGATGTCGCGCTTCGGGCCGCTCTTGACGCGGCGGGCGGGCTCGTCCTCTTCGCTCGTGTCAGCGGCCCCTTGCGCATCGACTAGCTGCGGTCGCGCCGTCGAGTCGATGAGGACGATATTGGGGTTGTATTCGCTGCCGGCCGACTTGACCAGGGTACCGGCAGGATCACGCGCTTCGATGTAGTACTGGAAGTTTCGGCCCGAGGTGATCTCAGGGGGTAAGCGGGCCAGCTTCTCGTTACCGCGCCGCTTAAGCTCCATCGTGTCGAAGGCGGCCTGGCCTTCCTTGCGATAGAAGACCTTGACCTTGACGCCCTTCATAACCGGCATTTGAACGCGAACGTCGACGGCTTGCCCTGGCGGGACGGCGTCGATCGGCGTGTGCGACCAGTCGGTGACGGGCTTGTCCGCGCTCGCGGCGGCGACAGGGGCCGCTGCTTCGGGGGCTGGCGTCGCAGCGGTCTGAGCCGCTCCTTCCGTCGTGGCCTCGGTGGGCTTGGCAGCCGCGACGGCCTTGGCGGGCTCGGATGCTGGCTTGCTGCCGGCGGCGACTGCGGGCGGCGTTCCCTCCTTGCCAGCGGCGGGGGCAGGTGTCGCCTTGGCGGCTTCGGGAGCGCTGCCTTCCGGCTTGGCCATCTCAACGGCGGGCCGGGCGGGCTCCAAGGGAGCGGGGGTCAGCGCGGCCGTGCGCTCCGCCTCGGTCTCGGCCAGCTCGGCCTCGATCTTGGGGCGCCCCTTGTCGTCGGCTGGTGCCTCGGCGAGGAACTTTTTGTAGAAGTACACCGCCATGTCGTAGTCCTTCGTCTTGCGATAGGTCATCGCGATGTTGACGAGGATGGCGGGGATGCGCTTGAGGACGTAGGCCTTCTTCAGTTCCTTGATGGCCACGTCGTACTTGCCGGCAGCGTAGGCATCCTGGCCGAGCTTGTAGTGCTGCTTGGCCATGTTGGTGATCTCGGGATCTTCCTCTTGTGCCGAGGCGGCTCGCGGGCCGAAGCCATCGAAGCGGAGATCGCCAAGGCTTCCAGACAGACCAGGCCCTGCAAGCAGGGTGAATGCGGCGGCAGCGGCGAACGTCGTTTTGCGCATGGGTTCCTCTGTGTACTCCGTAACCCGGCTCGACCCGACGAAGGGACGGGGGCGTTTCAACTCGAACTTGTCAGTGACTGCGGGCCAGCGATTGCGGTCATGGCGGTGTCGCTAGCCCCCTGGCGACCTAGCCCTGACCTGCGAAGGGATCAATCCAGTCCTGCTTCGGCTTGGTATCTGGCTTCGCGGGCTTCTCTGGCTTCTTCTCTTCGCCGGCGGGCTTAGCCGCTGGAGCGGGCTTGGCCGCTGGAGCGGGCTTCGCGACGGGAGCAGCCTTCGGGGTTGGCGCAGGTTTGGGAACAGCGGCGGCTGGCTCGGCAGCGGGCTTGCTGTGGCTTGCCTTTGCCTTCTCCGTCTTCGGCTTGGCGGGGCGCTCCTCGGGTTCGGCCGGGGCCGCTACCTTTGGCTTCGAGGTTGTCTCGACTGCCTCAACCTTGGGCTCGGCCGGCGCCGCCGCAGGCTCGGGCTTGGCGGTCGCTGCCGGGCGTTCGCTAGGCGCAGCGGCCGGGGCTGGTGCGGTCACCACCGGCGGAGTAGCGGTCGGTGCAGGGGCCGGCGCGATCGCTGCGGGGGCGGCAGGTGGTGCAGCCTCGACAGCCGGCGCTGCAGGGGGAGCCGCAGCCGGAGCCGTCGCTGCTGGAACCGCCGGCGGTGTCGCCGTGGCTGGTGCTGCGGGTACCGTGGCCGTCGGGGCCGGGGGCGCGACGGCAGCCGGGGCCGGAGGCGGCTCGCTGGGTGTGGGGGCTGCTGACGGGGCCGCAGGCAGCTGGGTCACGGTCGGCGGCGGGGTCGGCAAAGGCGTCACCACAGGAGCCGGCGGCGCCGTGGCGGCGGGAGGCGGCGAGACGACCTTCTGCTCGGAAGTTCCATCCCCACTTGGGCGGAGGAACATGTACGCGGCCCCAGCGGCCAGAGCAACCCCAGCAATTAGCAGGGCCTTGCTGCTTCCGCGCTTCGGCTCTTCCGCGGCGCGCACCGGCTCTGCTGCGACGGGCGCCGGGGTTCGACGCTCGACGGCTGGCGAGGCTTTGACGGGAGCCACCTGCACCGGACGGGCCTCAGCTTCCACCTTGGCCACCGGCGCTGCTGCCTCGGGCACTTTCGTCGCTGCGGCGGGTTCGGCCTTGGCTTCAACCGGCGCCGCCTTGGCTGTTTCGCTGGCGATGCTCTCGCGCTGGGCGGCTTGACGCTCGCGCTGACGCTCTTTCTTGGACTTGTTTCGTCCCGGCTGCGGGCCGCGGTTCGAACCACCCGCATCCGCGTCGGCGACCGCGACCTGCGCCGTCGGTGCCGAAGGCTCATCGGCCGCCGCTTCGACAACCGGCTCAGTAGGCTTAGCAGCTGGCTCGACTGGCGCAGGGGACTCAGGCTTGGCGGCCTCTGCGGCAGCGGGGCTGGCGGCTGGCGCCTCTGAGATGACGAGGGATGTGCCGCTCACCGTCGCTGACACCATCACCGGCGCAGCTGGCGAGCTCGCTTCTGGAGCGGAACTCGGCGCTACCTCAGTCGGCACGACGACCGTTGCTGCGACGGGGGGAGTGATCGCTAGGGCAACGGCCGGCTCGACATGCACAGCGACTGGGGCCGCAGCCACGGCCGGCGGGGCTTCAAGGACCGCCGCGGTCGGTGCGACGAGCGGCGCGACAACCGCCGCCGGCGTGCTATGGACTGCGACGTCCTTTAGCACCACGGCTGGAGGCTGCTCGACGGCGACCACGTCCATCTCTTCGATGACCTGGACCGGCATCAGGTCCCAGCTTCGGCTCTTTTCACTCTGCAGCCGCTGGTTGGCACGGGCGATGAAGTCATCGAGCAAGTCGTCCATGTTCTCGCGCCGCACACGACTGGCGGTGGGCGGAGGCGGCGGGGGCTTGCGCGGCGACTGCTTAACAGGGCTCTGGTTGGACATGGCCTCTTCAGTTCACAGATGTAGGCAATGCAGGCGCGTGTATGCGCACATCGGGTTTTTCCAACCCTGCCCCCGGCTTTGTCAAGGCAATTTCAAGCTCGCCCTGACCCAGTTGCCCGAGCCCGCTCCGAGCGCGATCGTCTGTCAGTTCCCGGCGGGAGCCCTTGTGCGTAAGCTCCTTGCTGCAGAGCTTGGGCCACGTGATATGACTGCGGCATGCGTCAGGTCGTTATCACCAAGGCGGGTGGCCCTCAGGTCCTGCAAGTGCGCGAGTCCCCCGACCCCAGCGCCGGGGCTGGAGAGGTGCGCGTGCGGGTCAAGGCGGCCGGTATCAACTTCGCGGACTTGATGGCCCGCATGGGCCTGTATCCCGATGCCCCGAAGATCCCCTGCGTCGTCGGTTACGAGGTCTCTGGCGTCATCGATCAGGTGGGGGCGGGCGTCACGGCGTACAAAGTTGGCGATCGCGTCATCGGCGTGCCGAAGTTCGGCGGTTACACCGATACCCTCGTCGTCCCCGAGCCCAACGTCCTGCCCATGCCCGAGCGGATGAGCTTTGAGGAAGGGGCTGGCTTCCCGGTCGTCTATCTGACGGCGCACCACATGCTGCTCTTTGTTGGCTCGCTGCGGCCCGGAGCCCGCGTGCTGGTGCACTCTGCCGCCGGTGGGGTAGGCCTCGCCGCCATCCAGATTGGTCGCGCGCACGGCTGTGAGCTCTTCGGGACCGCCTCCGAATCGAAGCACGACTTCCTGCGCGAGCAGGGCTGCCAGCATCCGCTGAGCTACGAAAACTACGCGCACGAGGTCAGGGCCATCGTCGGCGAGCGCGGCCTCGATGTCGTCCTGGATCCCGTCGGTGGGCCATCGTGGCGGGTGGGCTATAACCTGCTTGGCCCGGCCGGTCGTCTGGTCTGTTATGGCTTCTCGGCCAACAACACCGGCACCAGCCGCAACCTGCTCAATGTTGCCTGGCAGGTGATGCGGATGCCGTTCTTCAACGCCATCTCGCTGATGAACGAAAACCGCACTGTGACCGGCGTCAACATGGGCCACCTCTTCGCGCACGTCGATATCGTCCGGTCCCAGCTAATCGCACTCTTGAAGATGTACGAGGCCGGCCAGATCAAGCCGACGATTGACCGCACGTTCCCCTTTGCCGAAGCCGGCGCAGCGCACCAGTACCTTCACGATCGCAAGGCACGCGGCAAGGTGCTTCTCGTCCCCTAAGGCTTGCCAACTTTGCGATAATCAAACGTTACGTCGCGGTGTTGCTTCGCCGGTGAAGACGATGGTGGCGGCGCCAGGGGCCCTGGCCGCACAGAAGGAGTCAGAGGCGCATGAGCACGGAGGCGCAGGTCCCTGGAGTAGATGGCAAGAGTCTAAGTGAGCTCTTGCTGAATCGCATCGCCGCGACCCCCCAGCGACCGGCCTTCATGAGCCGCCGCGAGACCGGCTGGCAGACGCTGACCTGGGCGCAGGTCGGCGAGTCGGCGCTGGACATCGCGCATGGCCTGCTGGCGCTGGGCTTGGTCGTAGGCGATCGCGTGGCGATCATCGGTAACACACGACAGGAGTGGTCGCTGTGCGACTTCGGCCTGGTGCTGGCAGGCGGTGTCACCGTCCCGATCTATCCGTCGAGCCCCGCCGAGACCTGCGCCTACATCCTGTCTGACAGCGAGTCGGCCTGGGTGCTTTTGGAAAACCAGAAACAGCTCGACAAGCTGCTACCGCAGCGGGCGGCGCTGCCGCACATCAAGCAGGTCGTGCTGTGGGATGGAGCGGTCCCGTTGGGGGCCGCGGATTGGGTGACGACGCTATCGCAGGTCATCGATCGCGGCGCCGCCCATCGTCGGGAACAGCCGCAGGCGCTGCAGGGCGTGCACGAACAGCAGAACGGCGACAGCATCGCGACGATCATCTACACCTCGGGCACGACCGGAAATCCCAAGGGCGTGGTGGTTGCGCACGATGCCTACACCGTCGGCTGTCACTATGTTGCGCATGCCCTGCCGGTCACCGAAGAAGACTGCCAGGTGCTGTTCCTGCCGCTGTCGCATAGCTTTGCCAAGGCCATCGAGATCGCGGCCGTCAAGGTTGGCTTCTGCACGGCATTTGCCGAGAGCATCGACAAGCTGGCCGACAACTGCGGCGAGGTTCGGCCGACTTTTGTCTGCGCCGTGCCGCGCGTCTTCGAGAAGGCCTACGCGCGCATCCTCAACAACGCCAAAGAAGGCGGCGGGCTGAAGTGGGCAATCTTTCAGCGTGCCCTCGCCACCGGTCTGCGCGTCAGTCGCCTGCTGCAGTCGGGCGGCACGCCCTCGGGGCTGCTTGCGCTGGAGTACGCGCTGGCTGACAAGCTGGTGTTCAGCAAGCTGCGTCAGCGCTTCGGCGGGAAGCTGCGTTTTTTCATCTCGGGCAGTGCACCGCTATCAAAAGACTTGGCGGAGTTTTTCCACGCCGCCGGTCTTTTGATCTTGGAGGGCTATGGCTTGACCGAGACCAACAGCATGACCACGGTCAATCGTCTCAGTCGGTACAAGTTCGGCACGGTCGGCCCGGTGCTGCATCCCGATCTGCTGGTTAAGCTGGCGCCCGATGGCGAGATCCTGACGCGTGGTGTGACCAACCTGCGTGGCTACTACAAGCAGCCGGAGGCAACGGCCGAGGCGCTGGATGCCGAAGGCTGGCTGCACACCGGCGACATCGGCGAGATCGACAGCGATGGCTTCATCACCATCACCGACCGCAAAAAAGATCTCATCAAGACCTCGGGCGGCAAGTACGTCGCGCCGCAGATGATCGAAGGCCAGCTCAAGCTAGAGCCGCTGGTGTCGCAGGCCGTGGTGATCGGTGATCGCCGCAAATACATCACCGCGCTCATCGCTGTGAACCTGGACGTGGCGCGCAAGCTGCTGGCCGATCGCAGCGAGAGCGTCCCGGCGGATCCCGCGCAGCTTTCGACGCACGCTGCGGTGAAAGATCAGCTGCAGGCCCGCGTGAGCGAGATCAATCGCCACCTGGGTAGTTGGGAACAGGTGAAGTATTTCCGCGTCTTGCCGCGCGAGCTCACCGAAGCCGATGGCGAGCTGACTCCGACGCTGAAGGTCAAGCGCAAGGTCGTCGCCGAGCGCTATGCGTCCCTAATCGACGAGATGTACACCGAAGCGCCTAGCGACAAGGACTAGGGCCGGCAGAGGAGGCGTTCGATGTTTAGACTGCTCTTGCTCTCGCCGGACAACGCGTCGATCCAGGAGTTTACGGGCGACGCGGCGAAAGAAGTCCTGCGCAACCCCAACCGCACCGGTCAGCTGTGGCTGGACATCACCAATCAAAAGCAGGCCGACATCGATCTGCTGTCGCAGGTGTTTCGCTTTCACCCGCTGGCGCTCGAAGACTGTCTGCACTTCGATCAGCGCGCCAAGCTGGAAGAGTATCCCGGCAGCAAGCCGTATCTCTTCATCGTCACGCACAACTTCGTCGCCGTGCCGCGCCTGCCGCAGACCTTCACCGAGCCGGCCGCTGACGAGAGCTCGATCTACCTGCCGCGCCACATGCTGGCCCGCGGTCGCACCAGTCAGCTCGCCATGCAGGTGCTGGAGATGCACGCCTTCCTCGGTCAGGGGATGCTCATCACGATCCACGCTGAGCCGAGCTCCGCGATCGACAGCGTGTTTCATCGCGTGCGCTTAGAGCCGCAGCTCATGGCGCGCGGCTCCGACTTTGTCTACTACCTCATCGCCGATGTGCTGTGCGACAGCAACTTTCCGGTGCTGGAGCAGCTGTCGGATCTGCTCGACGAGCTAGAGAGCTCGATCCTGCGCAACGCGACGCCTGACGATCAGAAAAATATCTACTCGCTGCGTAAGACCCTGGTGCGCATGCGCCGCGCCATTTCGCCGCAGCGAGACGTCATGGGGGCACTGTTCCGACACGGCGGCAGCGCCTGTATCAGCGAGCGCACCGCACCTTACTTTCGCGACATCTACGATCACCTGACACGCGTCTACGAGTCGATCGAAGCCGGCCGCGACCTGGTCGGCAACTGCATGGACTCGTATCAATCGACGGTAAGTCAGCGCACCAACGACATCATGAAGTCGCTGACCATGCTGTCTGCCTTCATGCTGCCGATGACGTTCTTGACTGGCTTTTTCGGCATGAACTTCGAGCGCATGCCGTTCAAGTCAGCGCCGCTTTTTTGGCTCTGTCTGTTTGCGATGTTCGTCGGAATTCCGGTGGGGATGTTGCTGCTGTTTCGGCGCCGCGGCTGGCTGGGCCATAAGGCCGAAAAGAAGAAGAAAGACTCGTAGGAACCAGCGGTCAAAGCCGCCGCAACTGCGCCGTTGCCGCAGAAAAAGGCGTGCTTATTGTGTGTGTGTGGCCCGAGGCAAGCAAGACAGATGCCAGAACACGGGTCTAGGAGATTCGCATGCGCGCGGACAAGTTCACCGTCAAGACTCGCGAAGCCCTGGTGGAAGCCCAGCAGCTGGCCAGCCGTAAAGGACAGGCCGAGCTTCAGCCGGAACACCTGCTGCTCTCGCTGCTCTCGCAAGAAGGGGGCGTGGTCAGCGCCATCCTGACCAAGCTCGGCGCCAAGGGCGGTGTCGATTCATACGTGGCAGCGCCCGATCGTCTCCGCGAGCAGCTCGATCGCTACATCGATCAGCAGCCGCGCGCCTCGGGCGAGCTCGATGTCGGGCTGTCGCGAAAGGCGCGTGACCTGATCGAGACGGCCGAGAAAGAAGCCGAGAAGCTCAAGGACGAGTACACCTCGACCGAGCACTTCCTGCTGGCGCTGTGCGAAAAGGACTTCGGCTATGCCAGCAAGCTGTTGCGCGAAGGCGGTGTGACGTCTGACAAGGTGCTGCAGGCACTGTCGGAAGTGCGCGGCTCGCAGCGTGTGGTCGACCAGGATCCAGAAGGCAAGTACCAGGCCCTGGAGCGCTACACGCGCGACATCACCGAGCTGGCGCGCAAGGGCAAGCTCGACCCCGTGATCGGCCGCGATGAAGAGATTCGTCGCTCGATCCAAGTGCTGTCACGACGCACCAAGAACAACCCCGTGCTGATCGGCGAGCCGGGTGTTGGCAAGACCGCGGTCGTCGAAGGCATCGCGCAGCGCATCGTCGCTGGCGACGTGCCCGAGAGCTTGAAGAACAAGCGCATCATGGCGCTCGATCTGGGTAGCATGGTCGCGGGCAGCAAGTATCGCGGCGAGTTCGAAGATCGTCTCAAGGCGCTGCTCAAAGAGATCGTGGCCGCGAACGGCCAGATCATCCTGTTCATCGATGAGCTGCATACGCTGGTCGGCGCTGGCGCGGCAGAGGGCGCGCAGGATGCAGCCAACATGCTCAAGCCGGCTTTGGCCCGCGGCGAGCTGCGCTGCCTGGGCGCGACGACGCTTGACGAGTACCGCAAGCACATCGAAAAAGACAAAGCCCTGGAGCGCCGCTTCCAGCCGGTGTTCATCGGCGAGCCGTCGGTCGCTGACACGCTGTCGATCCTGCGCGGCATCAAAGAAAAGTACGAAGTGCACCACGGCATTCGCATCCGCGACAACGCGCTGGTGGCCGCTGCTCGGCTGTCGGATCGCTACATCGCGGATCGCTTCCTGCCGGATAAGGCCATCGATTTGATCGACGAAGCCGCGGCCCGGCTGAAGATGGAGATCGACTCGATGCCGGCGCCGATCGATAAGCTTGAGCGCCGCATCATCAGTCTGCAGATCGAGCAGCAGGCGATGTCGAAAGAACGCGACGAAGCCAGCAAGCTGCGACTCAAAGAAGTCGAGCGCGAGATCGCCGAGCTGCGCGAAGAGATCTCGGAGATGAAGGCGCGCTGGCAGAGCGAACGGGACGTCATCACCGGCCTGCGCGATCTCGCGGCTGAGATCGACAAGACCAAGACCGAGAGCGAGCTGGCCCAGCGGCGCGGTGATCTCAATCGCGCCGCGGAGCTGCGCTACGGCAAGCTGCCCGAGCTGGAAAAAAAGCTGGGCGAGCAGAACAAGAAGCTTGGCGACCTACAGCGCGCTGGGTCGTATCTGCGCGAAGAAGTCACGGAAGAAGACATCGCTACCATCGTCTCGAAATGGACCGGCATCCCGGTCGACAAGATGCTGGAAGGCGAGGTCGAGCGCCTGACGCAGATGGAGGGTCGCCTGGGGGCCCGCGTCATCGGCCAGAAGCCGGCCATCGAAGCGGTGTCGAACGCCGTGCGTCGATCGCGAGCCGGCCTGCAGGATCCCAATCGCCCGATCGGCTCGTTCATCTTTTTGGGCCCGACCGGTGTCGGCAAGACCGAGCTGGCGCGAGCGCTGGCCGAGTTTCTCTTCGATGACGAGACCAACATGGTGCGCATCGACATGAGCGAGTACATGGAGAAGCACGCCGTGGCTCGCCTGATCGGTGCCCCGCCGGGCTACGTCGGCTATGACGAGGGCGGCCAGCTGACCGAGGCGGTGCGTCGCCGTCCGTACAGCGTCGTCCTGTTCGATGAGATCGAAAAGGCGCACCCCGACGTCTTCCACATCCTCTTGCAGGTGCTGGATGATGGTCGCCTGACCGATGGGCACGGCCGCGTGGTGAACTTCCGCAACACCGTGCTCTTGATGACCAGCAACGTCGGCTCGCAGTTCATTCAGCACGCAGCGGACGTCGAGGATCCGGCGGTGCGCAGCAGCATCGATCAGGCGCTGCGGGCCCAGTTCAAGCCCGAGTTCCTCAACCGCATCGATGACATCATCGTCTTCCATCGGCTGGGTCGCGAGCACCTGGGCGACATCGTCAACATCCAGCTAGGTCGCCTGCGCAAGCTTTTGGCCGACCAGAAACTGCAGCTAGATCTGACGCCGCGCGCCGTCGATCTGCTGTGCGAAGAGGGCTACGACCCGGCGTTTGGCGCGCGGCCGCTCAAGCGTGCGATTCAGCGCTTGCTGCAGGACGCGCTGTCGAAGGAACTTTTGGCCGGTCGCTTCAAGCCAGGTGATACGATCTTCGTCGATCGCGACGGCGATCGTCTGGGCTTCGGACAGGTCCAGTTCGCACAGTCGAGCGCAGCGACGACAGATGGGCCGGGCGGCAATGGCTCGGCAGGTCGCCCGGATCTTTTGCAGTGAAGCACGCAGAACGTAGCTAAGGTCCAAGAAGGTCCAAGAGGGATAGGAAAGACGGAGAGACCCAGATGGCGCTACAGGATTTCTATAAGGTCCTCGGCGTCGCCGAGAATGCGTCTGCGGACGACATCAAAAAAGCGTATCGCAAGCTGGCCAAGAAGTATCACCCCGACGTCACCGGCGGGGACAAGGCCAAGGAGTCGCGCTTCAAAGACATCACGCAGGCATACGAAGTGCTCAGCGACGACAAGAAGCGCGAAGAATACGATGCGCAGCGCCGGAATCCGTTTGCCGGCGGCGGTGGGCCGGCAGGCGGCGGTGGCTTTCCGGGCGGCTTCCCCGGTGGCTTCCCCGACTTTGGCTCGTTCACCGGCCGCGGACGACGGGGGGCCGCGGGTGCCGCAGGTGGCGCGACGGGCGGTGGCCGCGTCAACATGAACATCAACCTTGAAGACATGCTGCGGCAGTTCGGCATGAACGCCGATCTGGGCGGCGGTCGCGCCGAGGCGCGTGAGAGCGAGGCGCGAGGCAATGATGTCCAGGCCTCGCTTGAGATCACGTTCACCGAAGCCGCGCTGGGCTGTGAAAAGGCCGTGGTGTTAGAGCCCGGCACGGCCAACGAGCGGCGCCTGACGATGCGCATCCCAGCCGGTGTCGACGATGGTGAGACGTTGCGATTAGCCGGCCAGGGGCGTCCCAGCCCTGTCGGTGGCGCAGCCGGCAACCTGCTGGTCAAGATCACCGTCCGCCCGCACGGCCAGACCAAGTTCCGTCGCAAGGGCGCCGATGTCGAGGTCGATGTGCCGGTCCACTTCGATCAGGTGGTGCTGGGCGGTACGGTCGAGGTGCAGACGATGGAGGGCACCACCGCGACGCTGAAGATCCCGGCGGGGACCCCCGACGGTACGCTGCTGCGTCTGCGCGGCAAAGGGGCGGGCGATCGCAAGGGCAGTCGCGGCGATCTGTACGGCGTGCTGCAGGTCATCGTGCCCAAGGACATCTCGCCCGAGGCGCGCGACCTGCTCAAGCGCTTTGCTGAGCTTACGCGGCGCGGCTCAGCCTAGCCTCAGCCGACTGGGGGGGCGGCGGGCAGGCGATCCGGCCAGGCTTCGCGCAGGGCGGTGAGCGCCATCGCGAGGAGGCGGTCGTAGATGTCGTCGCCCTCGGCCGAGGTCGCGCTTGCAGGGGCGCCGAAGTAGGCCCGCGGGCCGCCGGCACCGGCAAAGTCGGGGATGCCGGCTCGCATCGCGCCGACGAGATCGGCGGGATTTTCCGGCAGGCTGGCGCGCAGCGACTCATCGACAAGCTGCGGCTGACAGGCCAGAAGCAGCGCCGTCTCGTAGCGTCCGGCGTGGCAGTTGCCACGCTTGTATTCGTCGGTCAGCGTCCGCGCGAAGCGCTTCTCAGTCTGGTCGGGGAAGACCACGCGCAGCGGTCCCGCTCCGTTTATCTGCGTCACGCTGCGTCGCAGCGCGGCGATGTGCGCTGGCTCCAGGTGGCTGTTGAGCAGGCAGATGCGCGCAAACCCCGCCCGCAGGAGACCGCGACAGACGCCGACGTACAGCCGCTCGGCAGTCTCGATGTCCAGCGAGACCGTGCCAGCGAAAGCCGCGCCGTACTCGGTCACGGCATAGGCCAAAGACGGAGCAATGACGCTAGCCACGCCCAGCTGCGACAGCGCCTGCTGTGTGCGCCGCGCGACCTCTTCCGACAGATAGACATCGGTGGCTAGCGGCAGGTGCGGGCCGTGGGCCTCGGTGGCGCCGATCGGCAGAAGGACGATGGGGTCGCTGCCGAGCAGACGCTCAACGGCAGGATAGGTCAGCTCAGCTAGGTAGACGGGCGGGCTCGCGGGGAGGGACATGGGGAAAGTGCGTGGCTAACGCTGCGACGTTAGATGACCGCGCAGAGCAGGACCTTTAGGTAGTTGCCGTCGGCAAATCCGGCCGGTATGGGGTAGTCGGGGGGCAGTCCGACCTGCTCGACCACGCGCACGTTGCGCCCGGCCCGCAGCGAAGCTTCGCCAATCGCCATCATCATCTCGTCGAGGCTGAACTTGTTGGCGTTGGCGACGCAGCAGATCAGCGCGCCGCTGTCGCAGACGGTCAGCGAAGCGGCGACGAGCTCGCGATAGTCGCGCTGCACCGAGAAGCTGCGCTCGCGGCTCTGGGCGAAGGCGGGCGGGTCGATGACGACGAAGTCGAAGCGACGGCGGCGCTCGCTCATCCGCGCCAGGATGGCCAGCGCATCCCCAGCGATGAACTCGTGCCCCTCTTCCGTGAGGCCGCTCAGCGAGAGGTTGCGACGAGCGCGGGCGTGGGCGCGGGCGGCGAGATCGACTGAGACGACCTCGCGGGCCCGCCCAGCCGCGGCGTACACCGACAGCGCGCCGGTGTAGCTAAACAGGTTGAGGACGCGGCGCCCCGCGGCATGCTGCGCCACGAGCTGACGACCACGGCGCAGATCCAAGAACAAGCCGGTGGAAAGCGGGGCAGTGACATCGACGCCGAAGCGCAGACCGCCCTCTTGCACCTCGATCTCGACGGGGGCGACGGCGCCACGGACGAGCTCAGCCGGATCGCGCGGGCCTTCGCCAGCCAGCGGACGGAAGCGGCGCTGCAGATAGATGCCGCGGGGCTTGTAGACCGTCTCTAGCGCCGACAGCAGCGGCTCGACCTGCGGATCGAGAGCGGCCGAGAACAGGTGCACGACCAGATAATCGCCGTAGCGATCGACGGTCACGCCCGGGAAGAAGTCGCCTTCGCCGTGCAAGGCGCGATACGCGGTGAGGCGCTCGCCCGGGGTCGCGGCGTCGGCGGCCGGCTCGGCGGTAGCCGGCAGCATGCGGGCCCGCAGGTCAGCGGCCCAGCGGACCCGGCGGAGGATGGCAGCGGCATCCCAGGCCTCTTGCGGATCGCGACTGACGATGCGTACTGCGATCGGACCCTCGGGATCGTACAGGCCGCGGGCGACGAAGCCGCCTTCGGGATCGAGAAGCTCGATGGCCTCGCCGGGGGCGGCCGAGACGGGACGATCGCCGAGCGTGTCGCGAAACACCCAGGGATGGCCAGTGCGCAGTCGGTAGGCGGCATCGCCGGGGATGCGCATGGCACCGCGACGAATGCGTGGCTCAAAGCTGGTGGGAGCGGGGCGGTTCGGGCGATCGCGGCGATAGGCCGTCGGCGACGGGCGATCTCGACGGGGTTCGTCGCGATCAGGGTGGTCCAGGCTCGACATGGCGCGCAGCATAGGGGCCCAGCCCGTGAAACTGCAAGCCTGGACTGGGGGAAGCGGCGGGCTGGCCTGGCGCGGCGGCGCAGGCGCTAGGTGACGGCGCCGGGCGGCAGGCGGCGCGGGGCGGGGGCTTTGCAGACGCTGGTGTCGCCGTCTTTGGCGCAGCTGTGGTGCCTCTGGCACTCGTCATTGCTCTTGCAGGGCTCGCCGGCCTTCTTCCGCTTGGGATCTTCTGGCGGGGGCGGTGCCTCGCTGACGGCGCTGGCGCTCTCGGCCGGCGCGCTGATCAGGCGCGGCGAGTCGGCGTGCGCGCTACGCACCAGGGCTCCGAGCCCGGTGCCCAAAAAGAGCGCAGAAGAAAACAGGATGGCGATGTGTACGCGGCGCGGCATAGGCACTCCTCTTTGATGGGGATGTCGGCGCTCAGACGCCGTCTCTGCGAGACGCTGCGTCGAGCTGGCAGCGATCATTTTCGCCGCAGAGAAGCGGACCCGCGGCAGAAAAATGTCGTCGGCAGGACGGCGGCGCAAGCGGTGCAAACTCGCAGACTTACGGCGTGCGTCGGTGGTGGTTTGGCGGTCGCTTAAGCGTTGCAGCGATCGATCAGCTCGGCGTAGGGCGGGTGCAGCACGGTCAGGGTGGCGGCGCCGGTCTTCTCGTCGAGCGACTTCACGCGAAAGGCTTTGTGCGCCGACCGCTGGTGCTCGCCACAGACCGTCACAGGAATCTGCACGATCTGGTTGCCGCCGAGCAGGCGGTTGTACTGCAGGTTGATCGTGACCTCGTGCTCGGCCGGGCCGCAGCACAGGGCGCAGCACTCGGGGAGCAGCAGGCGGGGCAGGGTGGTCTCCAGGTCCACCTCGGCGCCGCGCTCGATGCGCAGGACCGGAACACGCCGCCGGCGGACTTCCGCTTGCCGCTCGGCGGTGACGGTTAGCTGCGCCGACAGGGGCACATCCCAGGCCGAGAGCTTGGACAGAAAGTCCTCGGGGGCTAGCTCACCCGCGACGAGAGCGCTGACGACTTCGCGGACGTGCACTCGCTCAGCGATCGCGGGGGCGCCGCGCTCTAGCTGGACCGGCTCGCCGGGGCCGGTGACGAAGCGCCAGCCGCACTCGGCGAGCACCGTGCCAAGGTAGGCCGACAGATACTCGACGCAGCAGCGATCGATCTGGGTCTGGCGATCCGGTCGCTTGTAGCCGATGTGGCGCGGCACGGCCCGCTCGGCGAGCTCGGTACGCAGCCCCGCGTCGCCACCCAGCGCGGCCAAGCGACCCGGGCACAGATCGGGCACGCGGACCTGCGCCTGTTCGGCGAGCAGGCGCCAGACCTTGGCCCAGGTCGGGCCGATGTGGTCCCACGAAACGACCTGCATGTCGGGTTGGTGAAAGTCTTTCGAAAAGTAGAGCTCGATCTTTTCCGGATCGGCGAGGAGCTGATAGGCCGGTGTCGAGTCGACGGGCAGCGGGGCACTGGGCACAGGCAGGGTCTCTAGGTGCTGCAGGCGCTCGCTCTGCGGCGGGTGCGAGTCGAGGGGGTCGCCGGCTTGCTGATGCATCGCCTCGCGCAGCACCGGACGCAGCGCATCCCAGCCACTGCTGTGCAGGAAGCGTCGGAAGCCGGCGAAGAGGTTATCGGGCACAACGCCCATCGCCCGCAGCGGTCGCAGCTCATTTTCGATGAACAGATCGAAGCCCAGCCCGTGCAGCCCGGTCGACTGCAGCGCTTCGGACTGCGCCGTCTTGCCAGCGATGCGCGCCGCCCACTCGTCGGCGGCAAGCTCCTGGCTGCGCGCGATGGCCTGGGTGATGCGCAGGTATTGGTTGAGCATCCACTCGAACGGCTTGTGCAGCACGGCGGCACCTGACTTGTGCAGGTTGACCAGGGTGCGCACCATCGCTGAGCGGGTGGCGTAGATGATCGATGCGAGGCGCGTCTCGCCGCCTTGGTAGTGACCAAACTCGTGGGCCACGATTGCGCGCAGGTGGCTGACCTGGGAAACGGCAAGCAGCGGCACGCCCAAGCCCATGACCCGCTTGCCGCCGATACCGAAGAAGCCGCCGCGCTGCATGACAAAGGCGTTGACCTCGGGGATCAGGTAGACCTCGTCGGGGAGCCGGGCCCCCATCGCGCTAGCGACTTCGCTGATGACGGCAAACAAGCGCGGCTGCTCGCGCTCGGTAATGAGCGGCCCGGGAGCCTCCCACTTGCTGCGGCGCGGAACGATGCTCCAGACGATGACGCCGGCGCCAAACAGGCAGACCAGCGCCAGCTTGGCGTGAAGCTGGTGGATGAGCCGCAGCTCCAAGTAGGGCAGAAGCAAGAGCAGCGCCGCCAGCGACAGGGCCAGCCCGTAGAACAGGAACAAAAACGCCAGAGCCAGGATGGCGCGCCAGGTGTAGCTGCGGGGCGCTGTCATCCGATGCTCCAGCCGAGTCGCATGTTGGCAGGGTACCATCCTCGGCCATGAGCTTGATTTCGGTGCGCGTGCTGCAGGGCATCATCGGAGGTGCCGTGGCGCGGGGTGTCGATGCCCAGACCTTGCTCGCCGCCGCGTCGCTATCGCCGGAGCAGCTCTTGGACCTGGACGCCAGGCTGCCGCCGGCCACTGCCGATCGCCTGTGGCATCACGCAGCGCGCCTATCGGGCGACGATCTTTTGGGCGTGCACGTCGCCGAGGGGTTTAGCCCGGCCGAGCTGGGTGGCTTGGGCTACGCCGTGCGCAGCAGTGCGACCGTTGGAGAGAGCTATCGCCGAGTGGCGCGCTATCTGGGGCTCTTGGTGGCGGTTGGCGGGCTGTCGCTACAGGAGGAGGGGCCGCTGACCCGCATCCAGCGCAGCATGCCTCGCGATGAGCGGCGGCCTTGTCGGCACGCGCAGGAGTGCCTGCTGATGTCGCTGCTCTTGATTGGGCGACGCGGCACGGGGGATGCGTTTGTGCCCCGGCGCGTGCGTTTTGCCCACCCTGCCCCCGTCGCTGCGCGGGACCTGGAGGCGGCGTTCGGCGGCCCCATCGACTTCGATCAGCCGGTCGATGAGCTGGTGCTGGAGACGCGCCAGCTAGCCCTGCCGCTGCGCGAGTCCGAGCCGGGTCTGGTCGCGGTCCTCGATCGTCACCTAGATGAGCAGGCTCGTGTCCTGCCAGCCGGCGTCACTCGGATTGACCGCGTGCGATCGGTGCTCTTGGCCGAGCTTCGCGGCGGCGAGCCCAACGTCGCCGATGTCGCGCGCCGTCTGTCGATGAGTAGCCGCAGCCTGCAGCGCTATCTGCAGCAGGAAGGCACGACGCTGCAGGAGGTCCTGCGTCAGCTGCGCGAGGACTTGGCGCGTCGTCACCTGGCCGAGCAGCGCGAGTCGATCGCCGAGATCGCCTTTGTCCTGGGCTTTTCCGACGTGTCGACGTTTCACCGGGCGTTCAAGCGCTGGACCGGTCAGACTCCACTCGCCTACCGCGCGGAGAGTCGCCGCGCCGCCGCGGACTAGGCCGGCAGCTGGATGCCCAGCTCGGCGCGCCAGTCGGCCAGGGGACGATCCCAGCCGGTTTCCCAGCGCTGCGCAAACAGTGGATTGGCGGTGCGACCCAGGTGCCAGCCATAGCTCACGGCATCCATCAGGCTCTGGGTGTCGAGATCCGGCGGTGCCTCGCCGAACACGCCACGCAGCAGGCCCCCGGCGATCAGCGCCGCGCCCAGCGGGGCCACCCCTTGCGCCAGCATGAAGGCCTGCAGCGCAAGCTCGCCCTGCGCCGTGACATCGATGCCGGTCACCACGTGCCAGATGTCGTGCGTCGCTCGCAGGCGCTGCTCGATATAGGTCAGCTCGTCCTTCACATCGACGACGGGATAGAACTCGACGGTTAGACCGCGGTCGAGCATGTGCGTGGCGAAGGCGTGGCCCAGCGAGCCTTCGGGAAGCTGCTTGAGCGCCTGCAGGTCCGGCGTCGAGCCCTGATAGCGCTCGCGGACAAGCGGGGCGGTAGCTGGGTCCTGGGCCAGGCGGCTGACCACCCGGTGGAAGGCTTGCGTGTGGCGCAGCCCGTTCGTCAGCTGGAACACCGACGGCAGATCGCTGGGATCGCGCATCAGCGAGACGAATCCTTTGATGGCCTTGAGGTAGTCGAGGTGCTTGCTCTCAATCAACATGGGAACTCCTCCAGTGTTGGCCGGGGCGGCTGAGGTCGTCCGGCTCGGTCTGAAAAACAGCATAGGAGTCCGTCGCTGATTCGGCATTGGCCGAGCGCGCCAGAAGCATTGGCCGGCTGCGCCAGGCGAGCGCTGCTAGGGCTGCGCGGCCAGGTCGTCCGAAAGCAGCCAGGGTAGGGCCGCCGCAATCGCTGTCTGCACGCCGCCGTCGTAGGTGTGGCCTTGCTCGGCGGCATAGACAACGCGACTCTGCACCCCTGCCGCCTTGAGCTGGACCGCAGCATGCTCCGCGCTGGCACGACAGCTCGCGCGGCCGCAGGCGAACAGCACGCGCAGGCCTCCACCGCGGGCGTAGCGACGGGCTCCCTCGGCGGTCCAGGCATCGTGGCCGCCCTCGACCAGGATGATGCGGGGAAAGCGCTGGGGATTTTCGATGACCATCGGCGCGCCGAGGATCGCCCCCTGCGAAAAGCCGATGTAGACGATAGGCTCGGGCGTCACTCGCTGCGACGCGCTCGTGGTGAGCGCGATGACCGCCGCGTCGATCTCGCGTCGCAGCCAGCCGCCGACGCTGGGAAAGTAGAAGCGCAGCATCGCCGGCTCAGAGGGCGTGTCCCAGCGCAGCTTGCCGCGCGGGCACAGTACGACGCCGCGGCCGGCCAGGACCTGGGCAAAGACCTCGCAGTTCCACTCGGGCTGGTCGTAGCTGCCGTGCGCCGCGATGACGATCGGCAGCCGCGCCGCCCCCGGCTCTGGGGTCTTCTGGGGCCAGGCCACAACCGCCGACTGAAATCCCGGCACCGCCAGCCGCGCAAAGCCTGACCCCGACGGCAGCGGCGGCAGCCTGGGCTCCGCTGGCCCGGGCGATGCAGTCAGCGGAAGAGAGAGCCCCAGGCCAACACACAGGCCGAGCAGACGGCGAGCAGCGTGAGCAGACATCGGTGCTCTTCCACCATACGCCAGCCCCGCCGCGGTCAGCTAGGCGCTGGCGCCTGCAGCCGACCCCGTCTAATCGTCCGGCTACGCAGGCCAGCGGATGGGCCGCCCCGGGTTCTGACCGATAATGGGGAGGTATGCCCCCATGGATCAGCGTCGGTGCCCATCGCTGCTATGTCGAGGGCGACCTGTTTGTCATGGAGCTGCACGGCCCGGTCTCGCTGGCCGAGGTCGCGATCCTTCTGGCCCCGCAAGAGCAGCTCTTGCTGCACACCTCGGAGATCTTCACGCTGTGCGATGCCCGCGAGGCGGTGCTGCCCAGTCCCGAGGTGCGTCGGTTTCTCAACGAGCGCGGGCAGCGGCTGGGCAAGGCCAAGATCTGCTCGGTGGTGATTACCCACAGCGTGATGCTGCGCACCATGCTGCAGCTCGTCGAGCGGGCCGCGATGCTGCTCACCGGTCGCCCGCTGGACACCCGCTTTGTCGCCAGCGAGGAAGCCGCCTGGGCCTGGATCGCGCAGCGCCGATCGGCACGCGCCACCCGCGATGAAGCCGAAGCGGACAACCGGCGGCGGGGGGCTCCCTAGGCGCAGCGCTCCCGCGCCGTTCCGTGCCGTCGGTCGCAGCCGCAGCCGCTTCATCGGTCGAGGTCGGCGCAAATGCTGCAGGTTGTGCTTTCTTTGCGCCCGACTGTGTAGATACACTCCCAAGCTCGTTCGTAACCCGCTTTACCGAGGAGAGCTGCCATGTCGCATCGACGTCGGGACTTCGTGAGTTGTGTGCTCGTCGGTCTTTCCGGGCTGGCGGTGGGCTGCGGCATCGCGCCGGATGTGCTGCCGGCCATGGAAGTACCACCGCTGCCCAGCACCGAGCATCCCCCCGAGCCCGATCCCTGCGCCTCGGGCGTGTTCTGCTTTGATGGCCAGTTCGGCGCCGAGCTGATGCCGATCTCGCTGGGCCAGAAGACGACGATCAGCACCGCGGTCGTCCTGTCGAAGCAGGCGATGGGCCAGAACGTCCGCTTTTCGGTGAAGACTGATGTGCCGGCCAATGATCTTTTGGTCGAGGTCTCGCCGTCGATGCTGCCCGCCGCCGCCGAGGCAAACATCCCCGTTACCATCAGCCTGCGGGTTCCCACCGGCAGCGCCTACGACGGCAGCAAGACCATCGCCCTGCACGCCGAGCTCGACGGACCCAGCGCGGGCGGCGGCGACAGCCGGGCGGTGGCCATTCCCTTTGAGCCCAAGCTCGTCGTCGAATACTCCGGCAAGGGCGGTACCGCGACGCCGCACACCTGGACGATTCCCGGCAACGATCCGCTGAAGATCGGCGCTGCTGGCGCGCAGGCCCCGACGCCGATCAAGCTGCGTCGCGGCGGGGTCAAGCTGCAGTTCGTCAACAAGGACGCCACCGCATCGCACGTCCTGCACTGCAGCGGCCCGATCCCGCATCAAGCCGTCAACATGCCGACCCCGCCCAACGCCGCCTATGCCCCGATGATCACCACCTCTGGCATGGCTAGCTGCTACGACCACAACCTGGAGTCGCAGAGCGTCGCCGTCTACTTCCAGTTCAACAACTAGCGCCGGCGGCGTGCCTAGCGGTACGAGCTATTGAACCACCACTCGACGCCCAGCCCCAGGTAGTGCACCGTCGTCTGGCCCGAGCGGAAGTCCTGCGGCTGCCACTGGTAGTACTGCGCGTCGTCGTTGAGCAGCGACAGGGTGTAAATGCCGTAAAGGATCGGCCGGCTGTAGGTGCCGCGACCAAGCGGCGCGACGATCGGCATGACGCTGCCGCGCAGCACCATCGGCAGCAGCGTGCGACCGCGATCCTGATCGACGCTGAGCGGGCGACGAATCTGGCCGGAAAACTCGAAGGCGGTGTGGAAGTACTTGCCGAAGTAGACGGTCGGGCGCAGGGCCAGCGCGCCTTCGCTGTAGCCGCTGTCGTCGGCCGACGAGGCGTCGGTGAAGAAGCGGAAGTAGCCGCCGAACATCAGGCCCGAGTGCTTGCCCTCGTAGTTGCCCGAGAGCGCCACCGTCAGATCGCGCGCGCCGATCACCTGCCGCCCGAGATCGAAGCCATACGGCCGTCCCAGATCCGAGAAGACCGCCAGCCCGCCGGCGTGCCGCACAAACAGGTTCATGAACACGAACGAGCGCAGCCAGCCGCCAAGCTGCGCGCCGATCAGGTAGCCGTAGTCCTCGGGCAGCGGGTCGGGGCCGAGGCCGGTCAGTGGCGACAGCGGCTGCTCCCGCTCGCCGCGCGGCAGGTAATGGAATTCTCCGTAGACGATCAGCTTGCCATTGGGGATCTGCGTAAGCGGCTTGAGGAAGTGCGTCGCTTTGAGCGACATCACCAGCCGCGGGCGATCCAGCGTCGTGGCGCGCACCGTCGCTGGCTGCAGCCCCAGCACCGACGCATCAGGCGGCAGGCGGCGCGACGGGACGGGCAGCGTCTGGCTCTGGTACAGGTCGTCGAGCCGGTTCATGCCGATGTGCAAGGCCAGCGAGGTCTGCCGTCGGTTGAAGCTGTACATCGCGCCGCCACCGACGGTGTTCAGGTTGTCGAGCGGCCAGAAGTCAAACAGATAGACATCGTCGCCGCGGTACATGCGCGAGCCGGCCCAGAGCGTTAGCCCGCGCAGGCCCAGGTTTTCGACCTCGGCGTAGGCGTTGCGGATGGCGATGTTCTGCGAAAAGTTGCCGGTGTAGTGGAACAGATCGCCGGAAAAGGCCGGCACGAAGATCACTCGCCAGCGACGGTCTTGCCCGCCTTCTTCGCCGGCTCCGATGTTGCCGCCGTAATAGAAGTTCAGCTCTAAATACGCCGGCTTTTCCAGGCGCGAGCCATAGGACACGACGTTGACGCCGTACCCGGTGTGCCCGCGCAGGTCCGAGCCGATGCCGACGCGGCCATAGCTGCCGAAGTCAAAGCCGCTGCCCATGACCGCCGCGGGGGGCGGGCTGCCCGAAGCGCCGAATTCGCTATGCGCCGAGGCCTTGCGCGCGCCGCTGCCCGTGCTGTCGGTGTCGGCCCGACCGGCCCGCGGAGCGAGCGAGAGCAGGGCAAGCAGCGACGAAAAAACGCAGCCAACCGCCCCGCGGGTGAGCGGCAGAGTCCCGCGCCGATCCCGGCTTCGCCGTCGCGCAGGCAAACGATGAGGGCTCAAGGCCGTGTTCATGGGGCCTATTGCTAGCAAGAAAGTGCGGCGATGTGGGATGCGAAACGGGGGTTTGTGGCCCGCCACTCCTGGGCCGCATGGCGGGGCATCAGGATGACCTGTTCACGTCCGCGCGGTGGCGTCGGGCGTGCGGATCGCGATCCACAGCAGCCGGGTCTCGCCACCTTCCGCGCTGACTTGCAGCCGGCCCATAAGCGGCGCCTGGTCGGTGCTCTGATACAGCAGCGTGTGCTCGTGCGGCACCGACTGCGGCGGCATCATCGGTGGCTGATCAGGGTCGCTCACCGTCGCGGCACCCTGCAGGACAAACAGGGCCCAGATCTCGTCGTGCGGGCCGGCGGTCAGGATCGCTGGCTGATCCGGGCCGAGGGAAATCACGCGGACCTCGGCGGACGCTCGCTGTCGATCGACGATGACGTTGAAGTCGCGGCAGGGACCTGCGAGCAGCGTGCAGTCGGTGTCCCAGTCGCCTGAAAACGCGTACGGCCGGTGCGGCTGCGAAAGGATCTGCTGCCGCCCCGGCCCACTGTCGAGCCGCATGCCCGCGCCGTCGAGGAGGACGATGATGCGAGCGCAGCCCGCGAAGCGCGAAAACGGCGAGCCGACACTCACCGTCGCGATGCTCAGCCGCGCTCGGAAGCCGCCGGTTGCGTCGTCGTGTGCGGTGCGCTCCACCCAGATCTCATGCGTCATGCCCAGGCCGTTTTTCCAGGGCATCTTTCGATAGTCAGCAGGTGACAGCAGTGTGGTGCGCATGCGGCTTGTTACGATGCCGCTGCGTCGGCAGCAAGGGGGGCGTCTAGCCTTTGATGGTCAGAAGCGGGAACAGGCGGGCGACGCGGTCGGCGATGTGGGCGGCCTGCACGGTGTCGATGACCGGCGTGATGTCTTTGTAGGCGTAGGGCGCTTCTTCTTTGAGGCGACCCTCGTACTCCGAAAGCACGTCGCGGCGCAGGCGGACCTCGGGCGACTTGGGATCGAGGGGGGCGACGATGCGCAGGCGGCCAAGCTCTTGCGCCGCTTTTTCTTCGTCGAAGCGTCGCGAGTCGCCGCGCGAAAGGGCCCGGCCGGCGCCATGGCAGGCGCTCGACAGCGCCGATTCAGCGCCGGTGCCAGCGAGGACGTACGACGACGCGCCCATCGACCCTGGGATAATTACGGGCTGGCCGCAGTAGCGCCAGGGACTCTGCGTATCGGGCAGCGGACCGTGGGCCGGGCAGGCGCCTTTTCTGTGCAGGTAGACGCCGGGGCCGCGCTCTTCGTCCCAGATCAGGTTGTGCGGTGCGTCGTAGACCAGGCGCGAGCCCACCGGACGACCCAGCACCTCACCGAGGACGCGCAGGGCCATCAGCCCCAGGAACAGCCGGTTGCCGAACGCGAAGTTGGCGGCGTTGCGCATCGCATCGAGGTAGCGAGCCGCCAGCGCGGCATGCGGTCCGCGCGTCGGCAGGGGCCAGAAGCCGTGCTCCGGTCGGGGCAGGCGATTCGGAAAAATGGCGCGCGCCTGGTCGGAAAAGAAGCCACCCACCGCGTGCCCCAGACCCACTGATCCCGAGTGCGCCATGATGGTGATCGCGCCGCGCCGCAGCCCCCAGTCGTGCGCCGTCGAGCCGAAGGCCTCTTCGACGACCTGAAGCTCGACGAAGTGATTGCCGCCGCCGACCGAGCCGATCTGCGTATCACGGCCGTCCTGCGCGCCGGAGCCCTGGATGTAGTCGTCGAACGCGAAGACGCCCTGGGCCGGCAGGATGCCCTGGAAGTGCACGCGGGTCAGATCCGCTTCCTGCTGCCGCGCGTCGTACAGGCGCCACAGGCCGGCGCCGGCGTTGTCACTTTGCGTCTCGTGCAGGCCCCACAGACCTTCGCGCAGCAGGGCCTGGCGCTGGCGCGGCGACATCGGCAGATCGCGCCCGCCGCGAAAGAACGTGTGGCGTAGCGGCCCGGGCAGGGCGTCTAGATGCGGCGCAAGCTCGTCGTGCGTGATGTCGGTGACAAGCAGGCGCATGCCGCAGCAGACATCGTTGCCAATCGCCTGCGGCACGATGAAGTCGCGCGCTTCCGCGACGGTGCCGACCGGAATCCCCGACCCGCGATGAAAGTCGGGCGTGACCACGACGCGCTGCAGCCGCGGCTGCGCTTCGCCCAGAAACGGCGCGATGCTGCCCGCGCTCTCGGCCGCGGCGATGTCCGACAGCGTGCCCTGCAGCGATACAAACCCCAGCAGCTGATCGACGGCATCCGACTCGATCTGCACCGCTTCGCTGGCGAACAGCCGCACCGGCACATCAAACCGATTCTCAATGGCGACCTGCGTTGCGTCGACGCGACGCAGGGCAGGGTGCTGACGCTTGCTCATAACGGCATCCTTGCGAGGGGGAAGCCCCAGAGGCGGGGCAGGAGACGGCGGAGTCAGCGTAGCAGAGGGCGGCAGCGGCTGCTGGGCCCATCTGCTAGGGCACCCGCCGGGCGAGCTGCAGGCTGGCCAGCACGCGCCCGGGATCGTTGTACGTTCGGCGGAAGCGCTCAGCCGAGGCCACCTGCGCCGGATGGGTCTGCGCCTCGGTGTCGTACCAGCGCAGCAGCTCTTCGCTCTTGCTGGGGGCATCGTAAAAGCCGTCGGGCGTAAACAGCACGTAGCGTTGGCGATCGGCGTGCGGGAACAGCGCCAAGAGCTCGCGGCCATCGGCGGCGCTGTACCAGCGGATGGTGCCGTCATGGAACGCGGCCAGCACCAGGCGGCCGTCGGCGGTGATGTTGACGAGCTGCGTCTCCCCGGGAGCGGCACTGGCCCACAGCTGCCGACCCTTGGCATCGACGCAGCGCAGGTAGCGCTCGGTGCCGAGGACGAACCAGGCGTCGTCGGGGGCGAGGGCCAGGCTCAGCGCGACCTCGTGCTGGGTCATGGGCAGCAGGACGCCATCGAGCCGGACTTGGCTGCCCTCCTGCCAGCCCGAGATCCGCAAGCGCGAGGACTCGGTACGCGCCGGTAGCAGCGTCGGGTCGGCATCGGGCTGCGCAGTGGCATCGAGGCGGCGCGGCGAGAGCCCGAACTGAGCCGTCCCCTGACCCTCGGCGGTGTAGGGAAACAGGATGCGCTGGCCGTCGCTGCTGACGCGAAAGGCGGCGCGGCCCCCGCGAAAGTCAGCGGTGTGGGCTTTTTGCATCTGGCGGATCTGTCCCTCGCCCAGCACGCCCCAGCCGGGGTCGGCCGAGGTAAACACGAACCGCTCGTCGGGCAGGGGGGCGAGGTCGAGGATGGGGTGGTCGGCCGCCGCCAGATCCCGAAAGGGTCCACGTCCGCCCTGCGTCCAGCAGCGAATCGCCATCCGGCCGTGGATCTGCCAGCGACCGGCGGCGCACAGCTCCGAGCCATCGCTGGACCAGGCTACCGTAGGCAGCTCGTGGCGCCCGATGCCCGCGAGGTTGGGACGAAACAGTGGCTGCAGATCACGCGCCGATAGCACATCGACCCGCCCCACGTCCGAGTAGCCGACTGCCAGGCGCTGCCCATCGGGTGAGAAGCGCACCGAGTACGGCGGCTCCGTCAGCCGTCGCGAGCGATGCCCGGCCAGCTGAGCATCATAGAGGTCAATCGTGCCGGCCAAGTCGCTGGTCACTACGCGACCTTGGCGATCGAAGTCGACCCCTGTGGCATGCCCGGTGTGGCCGGTAGGGCTGCGATGGACTCCGTCGGGAACGCCGCCCCGCACGCGATAGACCCGCAGATCGCCGTTGCGCAGCACCGCCGCGATCTGTGTCCCGTCTAGCGAGAACTTGAGGTCATAGATCACGGCCGGCAGCCCCGGGATCTGCGACAGCCGGCCGGTCTCGCGATCCACTAGGTGGATGCTGAAGGTGTCGTCGGAATCCGACGAGGTCGAGCCGGCAGCCGCGATGGTCGTTCCCTCGGGCGAGAGGGCGACGGCAAAGATCTTGCCGCGATGCCCGGGACCAAAGGGCAGGTAGTACGTCGAGAGCAGCTGGCCGCTTTCGATCTGCCACAGCCGCACCGTCTTGTCGCGCGAGCCGGTCAAAAGATAGCGGCCATGTACGTCGACGCTGAGGTGATCGATCGGCGCGCGGTGCATGCCGGTCTCTAGCAAGAGCCGCGGAGCTGGCCCGGTCGGCGGCGCAGGCTGAAGCGGCGGGCGAGCGTTTTCCGGGGCCACGACGACCGGCGCGATCACCATTGTCCCCCCACGCGGCGGCGGTCCCGAGCCGTAGCGATACACCCCCCACGCCACGGAAGAAACGAGGAACCCTAGGCCGGTAGCCACCCCAAGCCAGCGCTCAGCGAGCCGTCGCCTCGCCCCCAGCTTGATCCACAGCAGCGGCGCCGAACCGTCCGCGTGAGCCTCTGCCTGTTCGAGGCGCGTCAGCTCCGCGTCCAGCTTGGTTCGCTCCGACTCGCTCAGTCGCTCCAGCAGCTGGTTTTCTTTGGTGACCCGGTCCTGCTGAGTCCCGAACGCACGGTAGATCGCAGGAAAGTGATCGAGGCAAAAGGCTGTGAAGTCCGAGTCACTGCGAAGTGCCCCCCTCATCCGTTCCCGAAGGACCTGGTTCTGCATTCGCTCGGGCGGCGGGGCGTCCCCGGCGGAGTCTGTCATGTCCCTATTTTAGGGACGTTCGGGGGAGCGGCAGGGAGTCAGGGGCGGGGGCTGGGGGCTGCTAGTTTCTCGTCGCTGCAGGGGCGAATGATGTCAAGGCTTTGCAGGGCCGGCACCAGGCCGGGGAGCAGGCGCTCAACGCTGGCGAGGCTGACCGGGACCTCGACAAAGGTGGCGGCGAGGCCGATGGGCATGCCGACGGCGACGCAGCGCCAGCCGGGCAGGGCGGTGTGGCTTGTGGCCACGACGGGCCGCAGGCGCATGCGACTTGGGGTGGGCGGTGGCTCGGGAGTGTCGCGCGACAGGGCGCGCTGGATGATGTCGGGCTGCAGATAGGCGGCGCGCAGTGTGCCCACCGGCCAGAAGTCGGCGCTCTGCCGCGGTCCGCGCGGAATATGCCAGCCCAGCAGGCTTTCACCCTCGGGTGAGGCCTGGTAGTAGCCGGCAGGCGTCCACAGCACCCAGCGGCTGCGATCGCGGTGCGGATACAGCGCCAGGAGCTCAGCCCCGCTGTTGGCGCTGTACCAGCGAATGGTACCGTCGCTGAAGGCGGCGACGACGAGGCGGCCGTCACCGGAGATATTTACCGCCTGAGTTTCTCCCGGGGCGGCGGTCGACCAGCGCTCGTGTCCATCGCGGCCATAGCAGCGGACAAAGCGGCCGGTGCCCAGCGCGAACCAGGTGGCGTCGGTGGCAATCGCTAGGCTCAGCGCCTCTTCGTGCGGCGACAGGGACAACCCTAGCCCATTGACCTTCACCGCGGGCGTGCCCTGCCAGCCGGTAATGGCGAGCGCGGGGGCGGTGGTGCGCGCCGGCTGCAGCGTCGCGCTGGCGCTTCCTTCGGCCTCGAAACCGGTCGGGGTCAGCGAGAAGATCGCCGGCTGCTGGCCATGCTTCTGGAAGCCGAAGCGCACCCGGCTGCCCGACGCATCGACCCAGAATCCTGCGAGGTTGTCGCGAAAATCGGCCCCGGGACCGGTCAGCGTGCGCACGCGTCGTCCGTCGCGATCCAGCACACCCCAGGCGGGCTCCCCCGAGGCGAAGATGATTTTTCCGTCGGGCAGCGCCGCCAGATCGTAGATGGCGTCTGTCCACGCGGTGACGTCCTGCACCCGCAGCAGGCCGCGACCCGACCAGCAGCGCAGTTTGGCCCAGTCCGCGACCAGCCAGCGCCCACCGGCACACAGTCTTTCGCCATCGCGCGACCAGCTGACCGCCGACAGGTCCTCAGCACCCACTCCGCTGACGCTGGGAGCCGGTAGCAGCGGCTGCAGTCCGTCGGTGCTAAGGACCGTGACCCGCGCCGCGTTCATGTAGCCCACGGCCACCCGTGATCCGTCGGGGGAAAAGCGCACGCTGTACGGCTTGTCCGCGCCGGTCTGAAGCTGTCGCAGCCGGGTGTGATCGCGGCCGTACAGACGGATCTGCCCATCGAGGCACGACGTCACCAGGCGGCCCGTCGCGTCCCAGTCGAGCCCCGTAAGACCATCGCCATAGTCAGAATCGCTGGTCAGCAGCCTGCCATCCGCTGCTTGGAAAACCCGTAATCCTCCGCTGGCCAGCCCCGCCGCTAGCCGCGTACCATCGGGCGAGAATTTTATATTGTATAATATATCGGGTAATTGATCAATCACTTGTACCAACCCGCCCGTCATCTGGTCGAAGATATAGATGCAATAAGCACCCCCCTGAGATACCTGGGTTGTGCCACCGGCGGCGATTAGCGTGCCATCGGGAGAGATATCGACGGCAAAGATCTTCCCCTGATGTCCGGAACCTATCGGCGGACGGATCGTTCGCGATAAGGTCCCCTGGTTAATATCCCAAACACGAATCGTCTTATCGCGAGATCCAGTGACTAGAAGCTTTCCTCGGGCATCGATACCTATGCGTTCGATGATCGCATTATGCATACCCGTCTCAATGCGAAGAATTGGCATTGATGTACTGGCTTCAGCGACGGCGGGGCGGCCAAACAACAGGAGGATAGAGAATATTAGATTCCCTATGTGGTGCGGTGCCTCTGCGTGATTGAATAGACTCATAGCTGGGACCTCTCGTGACAATTTCCTCAATATTGCTGCAAACTTAGCTGACTAAGACGAATAACGGCAATCAATGCGATGAGGGGACTGGATATTTAGCCCCCTTTCTTTGAGCAGGGCGGGGGACGGCTCCACAGATCTCTCGGCCAGGGGCCAAAGTTTTCAGTGTACCGCGTCTCCGTATGCATCCAGATCCGCAGACGAATGGGATCGCGATCGCCGTCTTCGCTGCGAGGCGGATGCTGCGCCGGGACATGGATTAGCTTACCGTCC
>CALFYE010000268.1 GCA_937952145.1 uncultured Myxococcales bacterium | reverse complement strand
TGGAAAAACGCGGCGACGACGGACAGAGAGATGTTCATCTCTCTGGGGGTTATACGGGGTAAGGCGAAGACTCACCGTTGAGACCGTCAGAAGGGGCAGGAGCACAGGGCAACGCTGCCGGGGGGCCGGGGAGCGGGGCTAGCGAAAGGCCCGGCGGAAGGGGCCGTTGATGAGGGACAGTACGACACCGACGGTGGCGACTCCGCCGAGCAGCGACATCAGATAGACCGGCGTGGGGCGGGTCTGCATCAGGATGTGGGTGAGCGCGATCTGCAGCAGCGAAAGCGCGCCCCATAGGTTGCCCAGCTTTCGGCCTAAGCGCTCGCTCTGCCGCAGCAGACCGATGCCGGCGACAACCTGGATGGCCACACGCAGGAGCGCCAGCAGGCCCAGCCCTACCTGGACCGCCCTCGCGGGGTAGACAAAGTTGAAGTCCGTCGAGGTCGGCCCACTGCCCGGCGGATGCGCGATCAGGAGCAGGTCGAGTGCCGAGACCGCGCCTCCCCAGGCGAGCAGAAACGCCAAGACGGCGAGCACGGTGAGACCCACGGGACGCTGTTGCGGAGACATGACCCTGTCATGGTATCAGCTCGGCTGCCCGCCGTGGATCCATCCCACGCTCCGTAGCACGCTGATCTTCCCAGCGACAACGGCAGCAACGGCAACAGCGACGGACTCCGCCGCGATCGGCTACGATGGGGAACGCATGTCAGAGCTTGGCGCCAAACCTGAGGGGGCGGCAGGGGATGCGGCAAGTCGGCCCCGTGCATCTCGCTGGCCGAAGCGGCTGTTTGTGATTTTCCAGCTGATCTCGATGGCGCTTTTGTACCTGGGACCTGTGGCCTGGGAAGCACCGGCCTTGCTGTCCGACATCAAGGCGGGCCTGGCCCCGCGGAGCTTGGGGATCTTTGCGTTGCTCCTGGCCCCGCTACCTCTGCTGTGCTGGTTCCTGGGCGCACGCACGTGGCGGGGCGAGCCGGCCAGACTGCTACAGCTCGTGGTGGGCTTCCAGCTACCCCTGATGAGCGTCGCGGTGGTGCGGCTGTACAAAATTCACGAGCTCACGGAAGCCCACCTGCAGGTGCTGGGCACGGTCTGCATCGGCGCTCTCTTTTCGCTGTGGGATCTGCTGCGCGGTCCGCCGCAGCCCTCGCAGGCGCGGGGCGTCGTGGGGTTACAGCTGGGCGGACAGACGCTGGGACTGTTGGGAGCCGCATACGCGCTTTTGGTCTATGCACCGCTGGCCCTGCGCTGGCTCAATAGCGTAGACACGACCCGCTTCCATGCGGCCTGGTTCGACGCGCTAATGGGGTTGATCGTCCTGCCGTTCCTGCTGTACGGCGCATTCGTTCTTGTCGCTGCGCCACTCCTGCTGCTGCGTCTGTATGCGCGCTCGCTGCGCGTGGCGTATGGCGTAGCGCGCACGGTGCTAGGAGGCAGGACCGCGCGACTCGTGCCGGCTACCGCTGTGCTCTTGAGTCTGGGGCTGTTTCTCTTCCTGAATCGGCAGCCGCAGATTGAGGTCTACCGGCGCCTCCGCCAGCTGCCGCGCAGTGATCAGGAACGGATGGCCCTCCTGCGCGATGCCGAGGGCCTGCGTGAGGGGTTGCTCAACGCCTACCTGCAAGACGAGCGCTACTGGGGTCATTCCTTGCCCAGCCGCCTACCGGGTTGGATGTATGCCACCGAAAAAGGCCCGCTCGTTCTGGCTCTCCCCTTTGCCTCGATCGTGCGCTACGGGCTGGAGGGGTTGTACGGTGCCGTCGCGCGTCCGTTCCTCTACGACAACGCAGCAGAGTACCACGGGGGTCGCGCCGACGAGGCTGCCGAGGCCTATGCCGACTTCTTCGATGCTCCCATCTGGAAGGCCGAGCAAGCCGCGATCGTCACCGCCCACGCCGCCGAGCTCTCGCGCCAGGATAGAAAAGAAAAGCGGCACCGGATGCTGGAGCAGGGAGTGCGGCGCACCTTGCAGGAAGTGCAGGGGACTCGGCACGGCGACCTGGCGGAGATCGAGCTGCACGAGGTGTACGAGAGCACGGCCGTCTGGGATTCCTACGAACCCGACGAACTCTTGCTGTACTTCGCGCTGCCCGAGAGCGCGGCGGTCACCGGAATGTGGCTGGGCGGAAGCAACGATCGCAGTCAGGCCTTCGACTGCGTGCTGGCCTTCCGTCATGTCCAGGGCGTTCCCCCCTCTGGGGCCAAGACGGTCGACTCGAAGGATGAGCTGTTGGAGCAGATTGGCCCCCGGCAGTATCGGGTTCGCCTCTCGACCCGCGTGCGCTCGGGACCGTGGGATCGAACGGACGTGCGCCCGATTCCGCGCCACCTGTGGCTGCGCTATCAAGTGCTGTCCGATGGCGTCGGCTTCCCGCTTCCGGAGCGTCTGCTCGAGCGCAACGTCCATGACACGCCGAGCACCAAGAAGGTGCTGGAAGGGCGCGAGCTAGCCGCAGGCGAAGACTTTCCGAAGCGTCTTTTGGGCGCGGGCCCCAGGGCTGCCCACCTGCACCACCTTGAGCTCCATGTCGACATGCTGGCGCGGCCGGTTCCTCGGCTGCCCCCGCAGTGGCCGGTGGGACAGACTCTGGCGATCATCGTCGATCGTTCGCGGAGCATGAGCCGAATACAAGCGGACGCCGAGGCTGCACTGCGCACACTGGTCGCAGTCGCCGGCCAGAATGATCTCGACTTCTATCTGACCTCGGCCCCCCAGCGAGGCGAGCCGGCGCTGCGCATCGATGACCCGACGCAGCTGCCGTATGCCGCGACCTTGTTTTTTGGCAGGCAACGACTGGACGGAATGCTCGCGCAGTTTCAGAGCCTCCGGGGCCAGAAAGCGTATGACGGCCTTGTGCTGCTCACCGATGCCGACAGCCTCGACTCGACCAAGTCGGAGCAAGCCGATGCGGTGCCCGGCCCCCCGCTGTGGATCGTGCACCTGGGAGGCCGACTAGCGCCCGGCTACAGCGATGCGATGCATCTGGCCATCGTGCGCAGCGGCGGCGGCGTCACTACCGAGCTAACGGAAGCGCTGTCCACCATCGCGCACCCGGCGAACGATATGAACAGTCGTCAGATCATCGACGGCTATGAGTGGACACAAGAGATCGCCCCGGTCGGAGCCCAGCGATACGACTGGGCGTTTGCCGGTCCGGCTGCGGCCCGCCTTCTGCGCATGCATGCCGCCGCGGGCGGTCAGTCCGCGATAGGCGCTGTGGGCTCCTTGTATGAGCTGGCTGTGGCGAACCACATCGTCTCTGTGTTTACGCTGCTTGCCCCGTATGAATTTCGCACGGGTCAGCTACCCTGGCCGTATCCGGGGTTCGGCAAAAACGTCAATCGCAGCGACAACGTCTTGCAACGCCGCGGCCCCTGACCCCCGGGCAGAAGGCAACCGCGACCCCGCATAGTACGGATCTGGGCAGGCCTACGGCGCGACGGGAAAGCGGACGATCAGCGCCCGCTCTTGCGCAGCGGCGATGGCAGGCGTGACCTGCGCTGCGCCCAGGATCAGCGTGGTGCCGTCCGTAGAAAGAGTGGTGTCGAGATAGCGCGGAGCCGGTCCTTTGTCCCGCTCTGCACTCCCCGCGCCCGTCGGCAGATCGAGCGAGTAGGTTCCTTCGAGCTCCCACTTGCCGGCGCGGCGGAGAAAGACGAAGGCCTGGCTAGACACCGGATCCGAGTCGCGATTGCCGACGATCAGGCGGTCCCCGGCCAGAGCTACCGTGCGACCGAACTCATCGCCGCTGTGCCCGTGGGGGGCCGGAGCCTGTAGATCGACCTGCCAGGCCCAGTGGGTTTCCTCGCGTGCCAGGATCCGGACCAGCCCTGGCTCAAGCTTGCCATTGGTGCGGAGCCGCGGAATGCCAACGGCCAGGAGGTCCTTGGACAGGGCGACGCTCTCGCCCACGCCGGCATGGGGTGCGTCAACATCGTGGTCTTCATTGAGACAGCCCGACATCTTCCACTCGCTACCGGTTACAGCGAACTCACATACGGAGTCTTGTTCAAAACGTTCGAGCCGATGATAGTCGCTGCCAAAGCTAAGAATGTGCTCAAGGTTGCCGACAAATATGAATTCTCCTTTCGTGATGATTGACGGTCCACCGGGCAGAATGCGCATCTTCCGATCGACAAACGTCAGCGTGTGCTGGTACTGCCAGCCTGTCGGACTATGGCTAAATATCATGGGCATCTCTTCGTCATTTCTGCCGGAAATGACCAGCCTGTTCTGATTCATGGCTAGTTTACTGCCGAAAGGGCTGGCAGACCGCGCTGTGGCCACGCCACTGGGCTGGGGTGGCAGCCGGGAAGCCAGCTGTTCTTTGTATCGCCACTCGTTGGCATTTTGTTCAAATATATAAACCTCACCCTGTGACCACATAGATGCGTCGATATCAGTTATGCGAATATCGGAATAAAAGGCCCCGATGGCAAGCTGTGACCCACTTAGGGCCACGGCCTGACCAAAAGACTCGCCCGCTCGATCGGTGGGGGCCACCAGCACCTGTTGCAGTTCAAAGGACGATCCGGTGTTCCTATACACGTAGGCTGCCCCGACGGAAGCTCGCCCAGGTAGGGTGGCCCCGGGGGCGGTGATCACCGCGGTATCGCCGCTTAACGCCACCGCCCGGGCAAAGCCCTGCCTTCCAGCCTGCGGTGGCGCGGCCAACCACTGAGGTGGCTGGGGGCGGATCGGCATGGGGCGGACTGGCGCGGGGCGGGCCGATTCAGCGCTGAGGCCGCCTGCTTTCGTGGCTGCAGGGCCGGGGGGCTGGCTGGCCGAGGGATTTCGCAGCAGCGGCCGGGGAGCGGCACAGCATAAAAGAACAGCGACTAATGCCAGAGCAGGAATGGCATAGACACAGCACCGCTGATTCAAATTCATTGGGCGGTACTTTCGCAAGCAGAAGTTAGCATCTGGATTCATGGATTATTCACGACGAGACGATGTTTATATGGCAATAGAAGAGTCCTGTGGCAGATAGAATCAGGGGTGTGATATTGCTCCACCTCATAAAAGAAGGCGTAGGCCGATGGGAATTCAAAGGCCCCATCTTCATCGGTGTTCGTGCTGCGCAGCGAGCGACACCTATGGCCGCGGGCGGGCGTCATGGAACGAACTGTGACCCGGATGTTGCCGACGGGGTAGTCTGGCCGCCAGACGTGCCCGATCGTGGCGGGACGGATCTCGACCAGGCAGCCGCTGGGCAGCGATGAAACAGCGAGCCCGATCCCGGGACCCAGCCCGAACCTGCGAGGGCACATGGACTGAGCATAGCGTCGCTGGGAACCTGATCGCTAGGCTGTTCCCTTTCTTCCCTCCCGGCTTCATCCCCGGGGCTGTGGTGTTCTTCTAGCGGGGGGCTGGATTGGCCCACTACGATGGCGGCGGTTGCTTCTTCTGGCATGTGGCGGTCGGTCTGCGGCACGGTCTGGGACTGCACCTGTACAACGATATCCTGTCGCTGGACGTCAACCACCCGCTGCTGCGGGTCACTGGCAGCGCGCAGCACGACGTCATCCGCTGGCTGGGGGAGAACCCGGTTCAGATCGACAACCCGGCCGTGATGGCTTTGCGCACGCCCTCGCATCTTGCAGTGTCGCGCGATGAGCCAAACAGACGCGAATGTTCTGATCCTGCCCCGCTTTCGGCGCCTGTCCTTCCGACGCGAGCGCGTCATCTGCGGGGAGGCTGGCTTTGAGCCGAGCGCCCTGTGGCCATCGGGCCCGCTGGCCTTTGAACAGACCCTGCGCCGTGTCCTGCTGCACCGGTCGCTCGTTTGCGGCGGGGACGGTGCTCAGCCTCGATCGTCGTGGCGTCATCTGGCGGACACATACGCGCCCGGTAGGGCGCCCCTAAAGCGGTGTCGGGCTGGCTGCGGGTCCGGCGAGATCACCCAACGCGGGCCATCCACGCCAGAGCACGTCGGCTCACGTCACTGGGCAGGCCGACGACGGGCAAAGGGATGCAGGTGGCCCTCCTCAGCCTCGCGCACGCGGACGTCCAGATAGACTCTTGGAATCTGCGGCAGCACTGATTTTTCTGGGGGCTCTGCCACGGGCTCTGCCGAGCAGATCGCTTTGCGACGGGCCATGGCTTGGCAGCGGGCGAGCGCCTCGCGGACTCCAGCCTCGTCCTGTTGCTGTTTACCCAGGCGAGCGAGCACCGCATAGCCTTCTGGATCGACGAGGAGGTCTCGCCGCGCTAGGTCGGTCAGGATGGCCAGCGCCTCCGCCTGTCCGGTGGGAGTCCGACTCAGCGCTTCAGCCAAGCGCGTGCGCAGCCAAGCGTTCTGTTTGTCGGCCGACAGGGCATCGCGCAATGTTTGAACGGCCTCACCCACTTCCTTTTTGCTCCCGGCCCGCGACTTGGCGACGGCAAATATCTGATCCACTTGCCTCTGCAGCCGCTCACTTTCGATGAAGTACTCGCCAGCTTGCCAGCCCAGGGCTGCGTCGAGCCGCTTGAGCGCCGCCAGGGCATCTCCCGCATCGAGCGCCGCTCGCGCGTCGGCGATCAGCTTCTTGACCTCACTGCGGTTTAGCTCGACGGCATTGCTACAGGCCCCGGCCGCAGATGGCATCGCGGTGAGTGCCATCGTGAACAACACGCACGAAGGAAATCTCATGAGTCTCCCGCCGCACCTACTGCAGAGTTTGGCTCATCGATCAGGGTAGCAGCTGTTGGCGTGCGTCAGAAAATGGGATTGCTGCGCTGAGCGGGGCGGCAGGCGCAAAGCGATATCGTCTGAGGGGCTGAGCCGGCTACGATTACGTGGGTAGATCTTGTCCGCTTGGATAAGTTACTTTGCCTGGGGGGATGCGCCATGCGTTGTTCACTTTTGGTCGGTTTGCTGAGCGTTGGTTTGCTGAGCGTCGGTCTGCCGAACGTGGCCTGTGGACCTGCCGCGACGGGCTCCGGCGCAGACCCAGAGCCAGCGCCACCGCCCACCCAGCCGCTGCCTGACGGCACCCAGCTATGCGTGACCGAGCTAGCGCCGCTGATGTCGAACCTCAGCAGCGGCCCCCGGCGGCTTAGACCCGAGGAAGTAGCGGATGGCAGCGGGTTTTCCGGCAACGCCCTGGTCCCCGGCACCGAGGTAGTGGTCGACTTCAGCTCGCCTGCGGTCATGAACGAATTCCAGCGGGCGCACTCCCAAGCCGGGCCGATGCCCTGGCTGCACGTGCGCATCGTCTCCTCGCCTCACGGGAGGCTAAAGGAAAAAAGTGGCTGGGTGCATCGCGACATGCTCGGCCAGAGCGCGGCCAGAAGCGACAAGCCCGCCGATTCGGCCAGCGTGCTCCGTCCATCGCTCCTGTGCTCGAACGAGCAGATTCGCCAGAGAATCCGATGCTGGCAGATCGTGCAGGCGGAGACCTCGGTGCAGGTCATCGACTGCAGCCCGCGTCGGGCGCACGTCCGTTACGTGCAGCAAGATGGCCGGTTCGTCCACGGCTACGTCATCCGCAGTCAGCTCAGCGACGGGGCCTGCCGGGGCGCCCCACCCACCGTCGATCCCGAATGTACCCCCGGCAGTGGGCCGGGCGGGGCGCAGCGTCCGACGATCCCAGCCGGCGAGGAGTGCAAGGCCGCGCCCAGCACGGCGATGGAGGTCTATACCAGCCGGGCCTATCTCTGTGACACGCCGGAAGAGGCCCGCACGGGGCGAGCTTGCCCGGGAGGCCAGGTGCTGGCGCGTGGGGACGCGATCCGGGGGCTTGGGGATCCGCTCAGCGATGGCGTCTGGCGCGCCGAAGTCGGCGACGGGGCCGAGGCCCAGAAGGGCTATATCGCGGCCGACGCGGTCAACGACTATCCCAACATCGACTCCGTGTTCGACTACGCCAAGTCCCTGGCCAGCGTACCGGCTGCGCAGCGCTTGGAGTTCGGGGCTCTCCGATACGAACAGCTCCTCAACTCGCCAGACAAGGAGGCGTTGCAGGGCAAGGTTTGGCAAGCACGCTTGGTGCGCAGCCGCATCTACGGCGTGCAGATCAATGACGACGAGTACTCATTCCTGGTCGACCTGGGTTCGAACAGCGCTTCGCTGCGCTTTACCTTCCGCAGCGAGGAATTCACCAAGCTGGTTCGTGCCAAACGGAAGACCTATCGCTGCAACGAGATGTTCTGCGATCCCCTGCACTTCAACGCTCGCTTCACCGGCCGGGTCTACGACACCCAGGACGAGCGCGGCCGCTTCCAGCGCTTCCCGCTGTTCGAGGTCGAGGGGCTAGCCGATCGCTTCGGCTTCTATGCGGCAGACGGCTTGGCCCCCGCGCCCCCCGCAGGCAAGCGGTCGAAGTCGCGTGCGCGTCACTAATTTCGTGTCCCCTCACCGCAGAACGGCAGGGTTGGCAGGCGGTAGGCGCGGACCGAACAGATCGGTCACCACCTTTTGATACGTCTCCCCACCGTGATGCCCGTCGTGCGGACCAGGCTCTGACCGCGAGAGTCCACCGCCATCGCCGCCTCGGCCGCCTCATCCGCCGTCGGAGCCAAGCAACAGCCCGTGCCCAGCGAAGCAGGCAACACAACGGACGAGACCAGCAGCGAAGGGAATAGCGAGAGAGTTCGAGGATTCCCCGCGCGACAAAGCCGCGCGATGCCATCGGCGTGCGCGATATGCTGATTGGCATGGCTGAAAATGGCGGCAGCACGTCGCAAGCCTCTCCAGACCCCGAGGGGGGCGACTCGCTCGGCCCCGCGGAGGATGCCGCGCTGTTCCTGCGTGAGGTAGCCCGGGAAAAGCACGGCCTCCTTGCAGGCTGCCTGGCAGCCGCAGCGGCGACCCTGCTGCTTGGAATCGGCTGGATGCTCGTACGTGATGACATTGCCGCCAATCGCAGCGTGGGATTGATCGTGTTTGAGCACTATCGCTTTCCCCTGCTCTTGGCGGGCATCGCCGGAGTAGCCGTGTATGCGCTCAGCTCGCGACTGCTCGATGGTCCCCAGGTTCGTCGCCACAGCTACGCACTGTTCTTCCCGCCGGGCTGCTCTGGCTGGCCACACTTCTCAGAGCTGCAAGCCGACCTTGCCAAGCTGGGCTATCGCGTGTCAGCGCAGCGGGCCGATCGGCTCCCCCCCGCGCCCGTTCCCGACGATGCTGCCGTCGATGAAGGCATGCTCTGGATCCGTGAAGCCCACAGCTCGGCCCCCCGCGCCGGACTGGTCTTGCAGCTACACACAGCCCACGGCGAAGGCTGCATCGAGATCGCCGACAGCAGTCGGGGCCTGTACAGCGAGCTAGCCATGTTCCTGATCGTTTCGCTCGGCGAGCGCGTGCCCGACTTGACCTGCAAGGAAGCAACTTCCTCGCTCAGCGCCGAAAGCTGGGAGTGGCTAAGGCCCCAGCTACCCGATCTTCCGCGCGCCCTGCCGCCCCCACGCGGCTAGCCGCGCCGAGCCCACGCACTTATCGCCCGCAGGTTCCGCGGCGCTGCCCGGCTGCGGTTCAGATGTGCAAGCGACTCGCCGCCAGGCTATCGCTCGGCTGCGCGGTGGGGTGATGCCGTGGGATGGACGTGGGCAAGGCGCACAGATGACGGGCCAGGAAGCCGTACCAGCCATGGTCTGCGTCGCCGAAGAGGCACATAGACGATCCCTTCCGTCGCCTGTGACCCATCCTGTACCCCGGTGCTGTACGTGGGGCAAGGTAGCAGCGGGCCGGGCCTGCTCGTACAGGATGTAATGCTCGGGACCCTGTCGGGAAGGTGTTGGGAGCGCGGGGGTATCAGCGAGACGGCGAGGCTGACCAGGACGAGCATTTGGGCGCGATCATGGGCAGCCCTCAGTCGGAAGGGCAGCGGAGCGATGTTGGTGCGCGCTTGGCTGCGCTGTCGAGAAGGTGTTGGGCCTGGTCGGCGCAGTGCGGGCCTGCGCGGTGCGTCGGAGGCTTTTGGGTGCCATGCGAGCGGAGGGCCACGCGGGACAGTTGTTGGCGGCCGGCGGTGTTGCTTGGCAGCTGACTCTGCGACGCGTGGGTCAAGGCGTCGGGCGGCGTGCAAAGGGAGACCCCGGGGGACGCGATCGCCGTAGGACAAGACGGGAATTGAGCGTACGCGCGCAACAGGGCAACATGGCGCCTGGTTGCGGCGATGGCTATCCGAGAGCGCTGGGCACAGACGACGGGCTGGCTGGACGAGCTTCCCCCCAGGTGGGCGGGGCTGGCCGGCTTCTGCGCCTTCCTGGGCGCCGGGCTCGTCGTCCTGCGGCTTCCAGCTTGGGGCTTTGTCGGCGGCCTGCTGGGCCTGCTGCTGCTGCTGGTCTGGCTGGCGCTGTCGGGAAAGCCGGTGGTCAAGCTGGTCTGGCCGCAGGAAATCGACCCGGCGCCGGTTACAACCGATTCGGTGCCCGTGCCACAGCCCGCGCGCCGCGTCGAGCTTCTGGATCTGGTCGAACTGGCTGCGGGCGAGTTCTGGATGGGGAGTCCAGAGAGCGAGCCGGGACGATTCGACAATGAGGTACGGCATCGCGTCCGGGTGAGCGCATTTGCGATGGCCAAGTACCCCGTGACGCAGGGGCAATACGCCGACGTGATGGGAACGAACCCCAGCCGCTTCCAAGAACCGGCGGAGGATGGTGAGAAACGAGCCGGACTCCCGGTGGAGCGGGTGAGCTGGTTTGACGCGGTGCGGTTTTGCAATCGCTTGTCTGAGCGGGAAGGTCGCACACCCTGCTATCGCATCCGCGAACCTTTGGAGGGCACCGAAGCGCAGCCCGAGGTGGAGTGGGACCGAGCCGCCGACGGCTATCGGCTGCCAACCGAAGCCGAGTGGGAGTACGCCTGCCGCGCCGGAACCGAGACGGCGTACAGCTTCGGTGACAACTATGCGCAGCTTGGCGAGCACGCGTGGTTTGCAGGGAACAGCGAAAACCATACGCACTCCGTTGGAGCGAAGCGACCGAACGACTGGGGGCTGCACGATCTGCACGGCAACGTATGGGAGTGGTGCTGGGACTGGCACGACAGTTACAACGTGACAAATGACAAGGACACAGGTGTCACTTTGACTGATCCTGTCGGCCCCCCGTCGGGAAGCGAGCGCGTTTTGCGCGGCGGCTCCTTCAACCTCGAGCCCTGGTTCCTGCGCGCCGCTTTCCGGGACTGGTTCCGGCCCGAGGGCCGGTTCAGGGTCGTCGGGTTTCGGTGTGTTCGTGGTTCTGTTCGCCAGCCTTGACCGTTGTCTGTTTGATTTTTGCGTTCCGGGTTTTGTTTTTTTTCGTTCCCGCGCGGAGCGCGGTCGCGATTTTTTTACCTGACACGTTGTCATCTTCTTGACAGTCGATTGTCACTTGCTTGACATTCCGCGACATGGAGCTGTCGCTAGAGGATGCCGCGACCAAGCTGGGCAAGTCGGTGCGTCAGGTTCGTTACCTGGTGAAGCTGGGCCGGCTGCCGTCGCGCAAGGTCGCAGGGCGCTGGCTAGTGACGATTCCCCTAAGCGGCTGCGTGCCCACTGAAGATCCGTCGCCGTCGCCCGAAGCGTCGGCGCAGCAGCGCAAGGGGAACGCACTGCGCGCCGCCGTCGAGGACGCTCTGGACCTGCCGCCTCAGCAAAGGCGCTATTCCCTGCGCGATCTGAAGGCGTTTCAGGTCGGGCTGCCGCTGTACCAGCAGGCGCTGGACCTTTTGGGCCCCGAGCACGGCGCGTGTAAGGCGCTGCGTCAAACGCTGGAGCTTTTGTCACGTGGCTGTCATCGATTTGACAGCGCCGACAAAGCCGAAGCGTATCGCGCGGCGCGGGATGCGGCGAGCCAAGCGGTCTGTGAACTCCTGCTTTTTCCAGCCACTGGCAGCGAGGCGCTGGTCGACGGCATCGAGCAGGATCTGATGGCCGCGCTGGCGGGGCTCTTGCGACGGCTTCAGCCTCGACAGCGAGGGCGCTTTTCGTGAAGGGGGACCCCGCCCCGATTTATGCCGATGCGTTCTCGCTATGCGAGTGGCTGCTCGGTCGGCTGGATGGCAATGGACAGGTGCTGGCGCGACAGATCTGCGAGGACGGGCTGGCCTTGCTGGAAGCGGTGGGCCTGGCGCTGAAAGGACGCAGCGTGGGGGCGCACCTGGACGCTGCGGATGAGCGACTGATCGCGCTGCGGCTGAAGCTGCGACTGGCCATGGCGCGGGGCCTGCTGACCCATGAGCAGCTCGTCTTTGCCTATACGTCCACCGATGCGATCGGGCGGCAGCTTGGCGGTTGGCTGCGAGCGCTGGGACCGTCGTGACGGATGCACGAGCGGCCTGTCACGGCCAGCCTGACCCGTGCTAAGAACCGGAGTGGCCGATCCGACCGAAGCTCTGCTTGCGAGCGCGTTTTGCGCGGCGGCTCCTTCAACAACGAGCCCAGGAACCTGCGCGCCGCGAACCGGAACAGGAACCAGCCCGAGAACCGGAACAGGAACATCGGGTTTCGGTGTGTTCGTGGTTCTGTTCGCCAACATGCTGTCACGCACTGACAAGACACCATGCAGGATTGGCCCGGATGGCTGCTCGCAAGGTGGCCTGTCCGAAATCCCCGGCCCGCCCGTTCCAGTAGGTGCAAGCCGACCGTCCGGGCGGGCCACTTTTTCTTTTTGGTCGTGCGATGAGGTCGGTTCCCCCTGGTAGCTTCACGCGGCTGAGCGAGCCGCTTTCGCTGTGGCAGGCGTACCTACGCTGCCAGCGCGGGAAACGGCGGACGGAAGCGATGGCGCGGTTTGATCTGGACGCCGATCGCCACGTCTGCGCGCTGCACCGAGCGCTGCGGGCGGGTCGGTATTCACCGGGACCGTACCGGCTGCGGGTGATCTGCGATCCGAAGACGCGGCTGATTGCAGCGGCCCCCATCCGCGACCGCGTAGTTCATCAAGCGGTGATCTGTGAACTGGCACCGCACTATGAGCCGAGCTTTCTGCCGCAGAACTTCGCCTGGGGGCAGGGACGCGGCCCGCAGCGGGCGCTGCTGTCGTTTCTGCGCGAGACGCGGTTGTATCGGTATCGCTTGTCACTCGACATCAAGCGGTACTTTCCCTCGATCGGGCATGACATTCTGCTGCGTCTGTTTGCGCATCGCCTGCGTGATCCGCAGACGCTGGCGCTGCTTACACAGATTGTTCATGACGGCGGCGCGGTCTATCGGACCGAGGTCGCAGAACGGGTGCTGGGGCTGGATACCGACCCGCTGCCGCCGGGCTGCGGGCTGCCGATTGGGTCGTATGTCAGCCAGTGGTCGGGGGCGCTGTACCTGGACGGGCTCGATCACCTTGTCAAGCGGGTGCTGAAGGTGCCGGGCTACCTGCGCTACATGGATGACTTTTCGCTGTTTGCCGACGATCGCGAGCAGCTTCTTTCAGCGCGGTCCGCGATCGCAGACTGGCTGAAGTCTGAAAGAGGACTGACCTTGGGCCGCAAGCGCTGGGAGGTGTTTGACACCCGAGAGCCAACGTGCTTTGTCGGCTATCGGGTCAGCCGGGCCGGGGTATCCCCGGGGCGGAAGGTCAAGCGGCGACTGAAGCAGCGCTTGCGGGCAGCGGCGGAGCGGGGCCCCGACAGCCTGGCTCGCAGCATCGCGTCCTATCGCGGGGTCTTTCTGTTTTGAGGCAGCGCGGTGTCACGCCCCCTGACAGTCCAGTGACAGAGCGGGGCCCAGGATGACAAATCTTGTCAGATATTGACGAGAAAATGTCACAAAAATGACAATCTGGCTGTCGTTTTGTCATATTGGTGACAAACGCAAAAAAACCGACCGCGCTTCGCGCGGGGGGAGAGAAAAGAACCCGGCGGAAAGCTGCAGCCTCGACGAATCAAAAGGCAAAAGGACAAGGGTCAAGGCTGGCGAACAGAACCACGAACACACCGAAACCCGATGTCCCTGCTCCGGTTCCCGGGCAGGTTCCTGAGCCGGCCCGCGGCGCGCAGGTTCCAGGGCCCGAAGTTGAAGGAGCCGCCGCGCAAAACGCGCCCGTCGCAGCCCGGCCGATCATCCACCGGATTGACGAGGGGCGACGGTGGGACGGTCTTGTCACTCTGCGCTTTGCGCTTCGCATATCGATCGGCCTGGTAACAGTCTGTCACCCACTCCCACACGTTTCCCGCCTGGTTCAGCGTGCCGAACGGGCCGCGGCCTCGCGGGTTCTCAGAGATCTTCTGCGGGCCACCCTCCCAAGCTCGGCCGAACGTCGCCCGGCCCGCCTCGGGCTCGGCCTTGCCCCAGGGGTACTTGCGCCCCGTCGGACCGCGGGCCGCGTATTCCCACTCGGCCTCCGTCGGCAGGTCCCCACCCACGCTGCGACAATACGCGCGGGCTTCCGTCCAGCTTACGTCCTGCACCGGCAGGTCGGCCCCGTCGAACGTGCTCCTGTGGCTGGTGTCCTGCTTTCGATACTGCGCGTTCGACACCTCGTACTTCCCCATCCAGAACGTGTCGAGGTGCACCGGATACGCTGGCTTCTCATCGTCGTAGGCGTCGCGATCATTCTTCGCCGATCCCATCAGGAAGTCCCCGGCGCAGACCTTTACGAACACCATGCCGCTCTTCGGCTCGGTGTACTCGGCATAGGGACAGCTCCACGGCGGCGGGCTCAGATCCGGCGGAGTGGACAGGTCGCGTGGGGTCGCAAGATCGACCGGCGTTGACAGATCCTCGGGACTGGCCTGGTCTGCCCCCAGGTCGCGCGGAGGCTCGCCGCCGTCGGGTGGGTCGCGATCTTCTTCGGCCCACGACACCACGACGCTGGACCCGGCGGGCACGTCGCCGGTGAGCTGCTCGGATTCGCTGCGCGCGGTGACGCGATACTCGCTGGCGCTGATCGGCGTGACTTCGATGCGGGCGTCTTGGGGCGCGTGTTCTTGGCGGATCTGCGGCGGGCCGTAGGGATGGCGAAGCTGCCACAGACCTTGCGCCAAGGTGGCCGCGCCTGCGACGACTAGGCCGGCGCAGCCCAGCCAGGCGAGCAGGAGTCGACCGGGACGCTGCGTCTTGACCTCGGGGCGGGGGCGACCGCCGCCAAAGCCTAGCTCGCGCAGGATGCCCTGGGTCAAGGGGGTCAGGCGTCCCTCGTGCCAGGGCAGGATGCAGAGGTCGCCGTGACCCACAAGCTCCAGCGGACCTAGCGCGGACAGGTGGGCGGATAGCTCATCGCGCAGCCAGCCCGCGCCCAGGCCGTGCAGCGCAAGGGCGGCGGACTCGGGCTGATCCCACAGATCGAGCAGCGCCTGCCCCATCCGCAGGTGCTGCTCGGCGGGAGTGCCCAGCCAGGGGGCGGTGGCGTCGGCAGCCTGGCGCCGGTGCGCTTCGTCCGCGAGTCGCTGGCGCCACAGGGCCAGGCAGCGGCCGAGCCAGGTCGGCTGCAGGCGCTGTCGCAGGCTGGTGGGCGGCGCATCGTCGGCCGGCGAGATCTGCCGCAGCCAGCCGAGCAGCGCGGCGCGCCCGGGGCTGTCGGAAAAACGCAGCCGCTCGCCACAGGGGCGACCCAGCTCTTTTAGCTGCGCCAGCGCGGCAGCGGGGACCTGCAGGCCCAGCTGGTCATGGACCCAGAACAGCGCCTCGTCGTCGAGGGGATAGGGAAACAGCGCGCAGGCCGCGGCCCACAGCCGGACGTCGCCGCTGATCTGCGTTGGCAGCTGCAGCGGCGGATCGAGCGGGACACCGCCGAGGAACTTCGCCACCTGCTCGGGCGTAAGCACCGGCAGCTCAAGTCCGGCGAGGTGGGTGGCCAGCCCGAACTCACCGCGCGAGACATCGCAGAAGGCAAGCTGGGGAAAGTGGGCAAGCTGCCGCAGCAGGGCCTGGGTCTCGTCACGATAGCGCTCGCTGGCCAGGGCATCGACCAGCAGGCGTCCATCGGTCAGCAGCACGACCAAGGCGGCATCCTGGCGCTCGGCGACCTCGCTGGGGGCGAACTCGCTTTCGACCTGGCCGGATTCTAGAAGGCGGCTCAGGCGGTCGGGCTGGCCCCAGTACAGCGCCTCTTCGACGGGCAGGCCGCCCTGGCGCAGAGACAAGACCAGCTCTTGCGCAAGCTGGCGCAGAAGCGCGCCGTAGCCCTGGGGGCTGCGGGCCGCCGACTCGTCGATCCACAGCCAGACCTCGCGCTGGTGGCGGGCATGTAAGAAGCGCAAGCGCGGCATGCCGGCGTGCGCGGCGGTGGCGGCGACGGTCTTTTGCACGTCCAGGGCGCGGGTCTTCTGCTCGGACACGAAGCGCCCGATGCCCCAGACCAGGGCTTCTTGGCTGCGCAGATCCAGCAGGCGCAGCCGCAGGCCGCCGGGGGACTTGGGCAGCTCGGGCACGATCTGGCGCGGACCCGGGCGGGTGGGGGCCGGCACCGCCGGGGGCAGATAGCGACGGCGACGCAGCCCCAAGAACAGCAGCGCACCCAGCGAAAGACCAGATAGTAGCGCCGCCGACCCGCGCAGGAGGCCAGCCGGCAGCGGCGCTGGTTCGACGACGATCGAGGGAGCAAGGACCCGCACGACCTGCGGCGTGCGGAGGACGATGGGGCCCAGATCCTGGACCTGCGGCTTGCTGCCCGCGTCGGGAGGAAGGTCCGGATGGGGCTGCGGCCACAGCAGCAGGCGGCCCGCCAATGCGACAACACACAAGGCAAGCAGCAACGCGGAGAGACGGCGCCCATGACGACGCAGCCAGGCGCGCGATGAGGGTCGCGTTGGGACCCGGCGCGGCTCGGGAGGGCGGGCGAGACCTTCGATTCGCTCCTGCGGCAGCGCGAGGTCGGGGGGGCGCTCGCGCTCGGCAAGCTCGGTAGCCCAGGCGGAAAACACCTCGTCGAAGGACTCGGCCTGGGTGGTGGACTTGACCAGCAGGGCGCGCAGCGCTTCGCGCAGCCACGCGGCGTGGTCGGCCTGATGAAGCTGTCCTAGCAGATAGGATGCACGCAGCGACTCCTCGACGCCGATGCGCAGGCCGGCCGCTCGCAAGCGATGCAGCAGGGCATCCAGATCCGCAGCGACAATCATGGAACGGCCGTCATGGAAGGGCGTCGCTTACAGGGCCGCCCCGTCGTCGCGATCTTTGATCAGCACCGACAGATGGGGCAGAGCCGACAAGGGACCGTCCGAAAGCTTCGCGGCATCGGTAAAGCCCTGGACGGACAGGACGACCAGCCACGCCAGAAGCTCGGCGGTGGCGGGCCGCTTGCGCAGGTTCTTGCCGCGCAGCTCCAGGAAGCGAGCGACCGCAGCATCGACCACGCCGTCGGTCAGGCGAGCAAACTGGGCCCGTCGCGCGGTCACGGCCTTGCGCACAAGCTCGGGCGTGAACTCGATGTGATGGAAGATGCAGCGACGCAAGAACGCCTCGGGCAGGCGGCGCTCGCTGTTCGACGTGATGACGACCAGCGGCGGGGCACAGCCGGCCTTGCGCGAAATCCGCGTGCCGCGCTCGCCTAGCTCGCGCACGAAGAAGTGACCTTGGTCGAGCACGCCCAGAAGGTCGTTGGGAAAGTCGCGCGGCGCTTTGTCGATCTCGTCGATGAGGACAAGCGCCGCCCCGGGCGCTTCCATGGCCTGCCATAGCGGGCCCTGGCGAATGAACTCGGCGCGGTCGATGGTCTTGCCAGCGCGGGCGGGATCATGCGCCGCGTGAAAGTAGGCCACGGAGTCGAAGTGATACAGCAGATCCTCGGCGGTGGTGTTGGAGCGGACATCGAGCTGAAACAGGGCGTCCTCGATGCCGAAGTACCAGGCCAGATAGTAGGCGACCTGGGTCTTGCCCGTGCCTGGCTCGCCGGTCAGAAGCAGCGGCGCCCCCAGCGCCAAGCTGACGTTGACGGCGCCTACGAGCTCGGCACTGGGCTGAAAATCGGAGGCCGCCAGGCGAAGACTGCCGAGGCTGGGCGCGAGCTGCCGGCCTTCCAAAAGAGGCTTGCGCGCAGCCGGTTCCTTGCGGTCGGGATCGAGCAGCAAAAACGGGGCGGGGGCGGGCACTAGATGTCCTCCGAGTGAGCGGGCGTGGGGCTGGGCTCGTGCTTCTGTCTGAGTACATCAATTAGGCTCTGCCAGCCGTGTTTTTCCGCCCACTCGATGTGCGCCACGATCTGTTCGTAGTGGCCGTCGGTGTCGCGGTAGATCAGCTCCGTCGCCTTGGCCACGGTGGTGGCGTTGTGGGCGCAGCTGCTCAGGTCGGGGTCGCTGAGGTAGTCTTTGATCTCGCCCTTCTGCACGCGCGGCAGCGGCGTCAGCAGCCAGGCGCGGAAGCGGTCGCTGCCGAGTTCTAACTTGAAGTCCTCCATCTTCGTCTGGAGTAAATCGTATTTGTCGAGAGGACGACGCAGCGCGACAAACGAGACGATGCGCAGGTCATCGGGACAGTGACCGTCCCGGCACAGGAACTCGCCCGACCACTTGAGCCAGCAGCGCAGCTGTTCCAGGTTCAGCTTGTCCTGCAGCGCGCCATCGCCACAGACGCCCCAGTCAAGCCAGAGCACAGGCTTGCCAGCCGTACGAACCTGCGGCGCGTGACGACGCAGCGCGTGTTGTAGGGGCTCGCCCTTGCGCGTCACCTGCTGCAGAAAGTCTTCGCACAGCTGCGTGTACAGGTCCGTGCGTGCCTGCGGAAACTTCAAAGTCAGCGTCGCGACTGGCGCAATGCGACGACGCATTAAATGGTCCGTCGCCTGTGCGGAGAACCGCTCGACCAAGCTGCGCTCCTGTCCGTACGCCACCAGCGCTTCGACACGCCGCTTGCTTCCTTCAATCAGCGCGCTCACCTGTTCGATGACTTGCGCGCGGGCGATGGTTCGATCCAGGCGCAGTGGATTGCGCGGATCGTGCCGCTGGGCCTCGATGGGGGTCGGTTCCCACGACGTGTAGCGAGCAAAGACCGCATGCGTCGCCCACTGAAAGTCGGCCTGCGTCTGCGCCGGGTCGGTGGGGTCGCGCTGATGCAGAAGCTCGACCGGATCGCGACGATCCAGCAGCACGCCTTTCAGAAAGCGGATCGCCAGCGCCCCCGCAAAGCGGGTAAACGCCGTCGTCAGGCTGCACACCACGACGGGAACACTAGGGCTCAGTAGGTACCCCGCACTCTGCCAGCCCGCCGCACCGCCAAAGCAGGCGTTCAGCAGAACCAGCTTGGGCGGCGAGTCGCCAAACAGACGCAGCAGGTCCGCGGGAGCCAGGCGCGTCTTCGGACTCGTGCCTTCTGCCAGCAGCAGCTGCACTTGGCCCGCTTCGATACCGCCGTGGCCGTAGTAGTAGAGCAGGTCGAAGGGCATCGAACGCAGCGCACTCTCAAGCTCGGCGCGATCGTGAACGACGCGAAACCACTCCTCCTTGCCCTGCGCTGGCAGTCCGGCGGCAAGCTGCTGCCGCAGCTCTTCAATGTGGAACTGGGTGTTGATGTTCCCCAGGCTTCCGACCTGTGGCGCCACCACCAGCACTCGGCTCAGCGTCGAGAGGCGAACCGGAAGCTGGGCCACCGGATCGGACGTGACCGCAAACGTCCAGCCGTGATCGGAAAGCAGGTTTCCCTGCCAACAGGTCAGTCGCCACGGCAGGCCGATGAAGTCCGGCTCGCTGGTCCAGATCCGCACCGCGACCGCATGCCGAATCGGGGCCGGCGGCACCCCAGGCAAGCTCTCGCCCAGCAAATGGGTGAGCACCTGCGCCTCGACCCCCGGGCTTGGAAACAACAGGCGGTGCAGGAGCGTTCCCAGACCCTGCTCCCCGGTTACGGAAAGCCCGGTCAAAAGCCGCGTCAGATCGTCGCGGTTTCCATGGCTAAGCAGGCGGTGGACTGCGGCAAGCCCAGCCTTTCCATCGTAGCGAAGCTGCGGGGCCAGCCGCTCGATGTCCTCGATTGTGCCTGCCTCAGCCTCGGCGAGTAGCCCGTACACCGGCACGTAGTAGCCCACCCGAAGCCCGCGCCTGCCGTCGAGCGTGAGGCGAATCGTCAGCTTCCGTTCCTCGGATCCATCGCTGCGCTTCGGGGGTGAAGGCGGCGCTCCGTGCTGCGGCTGCCCTACCGCCGGTCGGGGCGGTGCAGCGCTCGGCGGAGGCGCCGCAGAGGCAGTCAGCCCGGGCCGATGCTTTCGTAGGGAAGCGAAGACCTCGCCAGGTTTGTGCAGCGCCAGGATCAGGTTGACCTTGGCGACCCGATCCATCCCGTCGGTAAAACGCTTTCCCGCCGAGAGATCTGCATCCATGCAGAACGCGACCAGATCCGCATCAGTTGGGAGCACGTCATCCAAGATCTTGCGAAGCTCAGCTGTCGGGATGTCCACGGCTCTCAGCCCTCCCTCTAGGTTCCTTTGTGCTGCGGCGTAGTGGTCAATCCGCAGCATCCTATATCAGCGGTGGCGTCTGCGGGTGGGCATCCTGGGGCTTACGCTACGGACTCCCCCACGGCATATGCGCGCTTCCACTCGTTCTCGGCCTGGGCCCGTGTACTGGCATCAGGTGCTCTTGCCAGAATCGTTGCCATTCGACGTCGAAGGTCTTCCCGTGCCAGAGCCGCAGCCTCGAGTCTGTGAGTCCGTTCAAAGGCGTCCGTGCAGGCGAGCGCAAGGCCCAGGTCCCAGAAACAGATTCCGGGTCGGCGCTGTAGGTACTGCATCGCCGTCTCAGCCGTCGTGATCGCTGCCTCCCAGTCCTGCCCCGCCACAAGACACGCCAGAAGCTCGCGGTATCCGTGATTCAGATACGCGGGAGTGCGCCGTAGCAGCTCCACGCTCTCACTCGCTCGGATCAAGGCTTGCGGAACGCTTCCATGTCGACGCTCGGCGTGTGCCCAGTGCGCACTCAAGAGGCCACGCATCAGGCGAGGCAAGCTGGCTCGACGCAGAAGCCCATCGGCCAGAGCCCTTGCCTCGGCGAGCGCCGCCTCCGGCGGATCGGGCTGCGATAGGAGAGCGCAGGCGAGGTAGCTCGTGGACCACAGCACGACTAGCTGTTCGCGGGACTGCTCGGCGGCTGCAAGCACAGTACGGATGCTGCGGGTCGCTTCGTCATGCTTCCCCAGCATGCTCAGGGCATCGCAGCGAATGACCTGCGCGAAGCTGCTCATCCGACGGTTCTGCGCCTCTAGAAACGAGGCTTCGGCAGCCTCGGCTTGCGCCACCTGCAGCCATGGGTCGGCTCCCAGCAGGCTCACGTAGTACGAATGCAGAAACTGCAAATCCCCGCGAGCAAGCGGTTCATCGGCTGCGATGGGATCGATGGTGGCCTGCGCGACGTGCAGCAGCTTTTGCGCTGGAGCAGCTGCCGCGACAGCTACATAGATGTTCATCGCGCTGACGGCAACCTGGGCAAACGCGGCCCGCTCGGCAGGCTGTGCGTCGGTGACCGGCGGGAAGGACTCCGCCAGCTGCAGCAAAGTTGGCAGGGCGCTGTTGTCTTCCAGAAGGGTGGCACTAAACAGCGCGGCACCGAGCACCTCGTACCAGCGCACGGTCTGACGATGCAAAAGCGGCAGGGCTCGCTCCGCGGCTCGCAGAGCCAGGGGGAACTCGCCCCGGAATCCATAGGCCCGCGCTAGCACACCGTGAAGCTGTCCCCGCGTCGGATTCGGCTGGGCCGGATCAGCACTGTTGCTGTGGCAAGACAGGCCAAGCTCCGCCAAGCGGATCGCTTCTTCTAGGTGCGCATAGCGGAATGCCGAGCTGGCTGCATTCGCATAGTGATGCTGCGCTTGTTGCGGCTCGCCACCCTTGTGAAAGTGCTCGGCCAGTACGGCGGCGCTGGGCTCATCGACCGACTGTAGATACGTCGCGACAAGCAAGTGGGTCCGCTTGCGCTCATCTTCTGTCTGAAGTCCATAGGCGGCCTCGCGCGCCACGCTACTCCGCCATGCATACTCCGGGCTGGTCGTCGATCCTCCCGGCCGTTGCTGCAGGAAGAACTCTGCCTGCACCAAGCTCGATATCGCGAACGTGACTTCATCGATGGCAGCCGCTGTGACCTGCTGGATGCCAGCCCGGGAAAACGCATCGCCAAATACGCTCGCGGTGCGCAGTACGCGCCGCTCAAGCGTCGGCAGGTTGTCGATGCGAGCCTGGACGATGGCTAGGATGCTGGCCGGCAGGTTCTCGCTGCGCCCCTCGACCTGGGCGCGGATCAGCTCTTCCAAAAAGAGTGGATTCCCCCCGCACTGCTCGACGATGCGATTGATATCGGAGGGGCTGATCTGTTTGCCGAGGATCTGCTGCACCAAGCGCTCGCAGACGCGCTTGCTCAGGGGTCGCAGCCCGATCGACACCGCGCGTCCGCCCAAGATCTTGGGAAAGATCTCGTCGATCTCTGGGCGCGCCAAGCCGAGCACGGCGAACGGAAGATCCTCCAGAGCCAAGAACGCGGCTTCGAGCACGCGTACCGTGGGAGCATCACACCACTGCAGGTCGTCGATGACAAACAGCACCGGTCGTTGCGCGCACTCCGCGCGCAGAAACGTGACCACGGCCTGCTTGATCTGCTCAGCCATCAGCGCGGGCTCATGCCGTGCTGACCGCAGGAGCGGGTCCTCGCGATCCAGCGGGTAGCCTGCGGCTTCCGATAGAAAGATCGTCGAGCGGATGGCCAGCTCGCCGTCCAAGTGACGACTGAAGCGCTCGTGCAAGGCTGGAACAGCGCGAGCCGCCGTCTCGCGCTCGCGCAGACCACACAGACGCCGCAGAGCCTGTCCCAGCGCCGCATACGCCGATCCACCACGCAGCGCATCGCCGCGGGCAATCAGCAAGGTTCCGTCGATCTGCTGGGCGTCCAGGCGCCGCAAGAACTCGTGTCGCACGCGCGACTTGCCACAGCCTGCGCCCCCCAGTACCAGCACCGCTTTGGCCGACTGCTCCTCAACGCTGGCGCGAAGCGTGGCGTCTAGAAGTGCCACTTCCTGCTCGCGACCGAGAAACGGCGTGGGCTTGCCGAGCAGCGGTCGGGATGCATCGGCGTGTGACTCCGAGACGAGTGCCCCGACACCATTGCTCCCTCTTTCAATGATGAACCGGGCGCCCAATAGATCGCTGGTCAGCTCGTCGAGAAGTATCCGACCACTCTGGGGTGACACATCGTGCGTCGAGCCGTTTGGTACGCCACCTAGCAAGCTTCCAGCCCGCTCGATGGCCTCACCGATTGGAATGCGATCACTGACCACCGCCTTTCCTGTGGCCAGCGCGACCACTGCGTCGGGCCAGCGTTCCCGGATCAGCAGAGCGCCGCGGGCTGCCAAGGCGGCTAAGTCGGTCGCTTCTCGACGTGATGGCGACAGCGTTACCACGATTGAGCCATCGGCCAAGAGATGTACATCCGCGCCCATCGGGCCTAGGTCGACGCGCAGCGCCTCGATGCCTTGACGCAGCGCCTGCGACTCCGATGCCACGAGCGTCTCGGCATGGACCGTGACTGGCACACTCGCCAGGACGACTGCAACCAAGCGCTGCTCAGGCCCGGGCTGGGTCATTGGCGCCGGCAGCGTTCCCGAAAGTGGAGCCATCATGGTCTCGCCGCTGGCGAGCGCCCCTTCAAGCGCCGCAAGCTCCGCCAGCAAGGCCCGCCCATCGCGGCATCGCGCCTCTGGATCTTTGGCCAGCATGCGCGCGACCAGCGCATCCACGGCGGCGGGAATCCCCGGGCGAGACGCTGCCAGCGAGGGCGCCGGCTCAAACAGAACCTTGGCCAGCACCGCCGCCATGTGCTCGGACTGAAATGGCGGCCGGCCGGTTAGGCACTCAAACCAGACGCAGCCGAGAGCAAAGACATCGACGGCCGGCGTCAGAATCTTCTCACCGCGCGCTTGCTCGGGTGCCATGTATTCGGGCGTACCGACCAAGTACCCTGTCCCCGTCATGCGCGCCGTTGCCGAGCGCCCTCGTCGGGCGATACCGAAGTCGAGCAGCACCACACGCTCCACCTCGCCGCCCCGCAGCAGCAGGTTTGCGGGCTTGATGTCACGATGCACAAAGCCGCGCTCATGGGCTCCGGACAGCGCTTCGGCTACGCACCGTACTAGCGTGACGCTCTCTCGCAGACTAAGCGGTGACTTGTGAAGCCGCTGCGCGAGATCGAAGCCGTCCAGCCACTCCATCGCCAGGTACGGCGTCGCGTCCTCCGCGATGCCGTGGGCGACATAGGCTACGACGGCAGGATGTCGTAGCTCCGCGAGGATGCGGGCCTCGCGCACGAAGCGCTCCACATCGGCCGGGTCCAGGGCTTCGCGCTCATGCGTCCGCAAGATCTTCAGTGCGACCGGCTGTCCGGTCTGTAGGTCGGCGGCGCGATAGACCGCCCCCATCCCTCCCATCCCAGCGAGGCGTCCGACCGCAAAACGCCCCGCGAGAACCTGCCCCTCCCTGAGCATGCAACGCCTTCCTTCCTTGCTTCTGCTGCCAACGACGACGAACGCTGCTGAGCGCCCCCCGTCGCACCCGTCCCAACCGTGATTATACGAAGGATCGCCAGGCAAACGTGCTGTCGTCAGCGGTCTGCCATGTAGCCTCGCTGTCGCCGTGCCGAAGGAGCCGACCCTCCCGGGGTACTACCGGCGCTCGGCTCACGCCGCTAGCCGCTATCTGTACTGTCCGCGCTGTTCACCAGAAATGTCCGCAAGCACCTCACACAAAGTCTCACTCTCCACCGCGGACTCGCACATCACCCAACAACCGCCGTAATCCATCGCACCTGATTCCCCTCCCAACATGCGCTCTCCTCGCCCTGTGAATTAACCAGTTGCCGTCGCAGCGAAAAAAACGCTGGACAGGTTCGTAAATCCCGATTAAGTCTCTCCGCCAGCAACACACATCACCCACAGCGGAGGGAATGGTCATGGCAGCGGAGAGACAGCGACAGGTAGCGACGGCGCGGAACAGAATCGGGGCAGGCGATCGCGGCGAAACCGTCCGCACAGCGATCGGGTACATCCGGGTCTCAACCGACATGCAGGCCAGCGAAGGGGTCTCGCTGGAGGCGCAGCAGAGTGCGATTCGGCAGTACTGCGAGCTGCATGGGCTGCGGCTGCTCGCGATTCATCAGGACGTTCTATCGGGAGGGAAGTCGCAGCGGCCTGGGCTCGCCGATGCGCTCAGCAGGATTCGGCGCGATGCGGACGTGCTCGTCGTAGTGAAGTTCGATCGGTTGTCGCGATCGATTCGCCACTTCTGCGAGATCTATGAGACGTACTTTCGCGACGGCGCGAAGGAGCTGGTCGCGATTCGGGAGGCGATTCGGCTCGACTCGGCGCTGGGTCGCGCGCTCATCAGCATCCTGCTGGTGTTCGCGCAGATGGAGCGAGAGGCCGTCGGAGAGCGCACGCGCGAGGCCATTCAGCACATTCGCCGGAGCGGCTATCACTTCGGAAAGGTGCCGTATGGCAAGCGTGTGATTCGCGCTCCCGACAACCCGCGCATGCGGCTGCTGGTCGATGACGATGCGGAGCAATCGATCATCGCGCAGTTCAATTCGTGGGCCGAGTCTGGCGTCGGCGTCAGCGAGATGGCGAGTCGTCTGAATGCCGCAGGTATCAAGCCGCGACAAGGACAGCGCTGGACCAAGCACACCATCTACAACCTGCGCCTGCGGCTGAGCCAAATTCAGAGCCGTGCGGTCAACGTACGATCGCACACCGACGAAGATGTGAAGGACCGCATGCTGGAGCTGCGCGCTCGCGGACACACCCACGCGCAGGTCGCATCGATCCTGAACGAGCTGGGCTTCCTTCCGATGAAGGGCCGTCGATTCACTGAGCGCAGCGTGCGCAAGCTGTTCGGACGCTGTCGCGAGACTCGGGTGTTGTCGCCGCGTCGCTTCTTGGAAGCAATGCTCGAACGCATGCGCCGCGAGCACGAAGCGGTGGAACCTGATGCACCCTTTGAACGCCCGGGATTCCCAACGCTGGCGAAGGTGCTTGGCGATGCTGGTTATGTGACGCCAAAGGGCCGCGCGCACTGGTGGCCTGCGCAGGTGCAGCAACTCCTAGAAGGTCGCTTCGACAAGTATTACGCCCGCGCTGCTCGCGCTGTGACCACTCACAGCGAGTAGCGCAGAAACGAAACGGCCTCCGACGTGTGGAAGACGCCGGAGGCCAAGTCCCCGTGGTGGGCAACACCCCGCGAAACCGCGCGCAGCGTACGCCGCGGGGCTTCTCAAACGCAACTGCGCTTGGAGCCTTTGATGCCTTCTCGTCTTGAGCCTTGGTCTATTTCTCGTCGTCGTTCTGGGGTGCTCGTCTTGCTCTGCGCAGTGCAGGGCTGCGAGCGGTTCGCATTCCTTGCGACGCTGCCGCAGTTCGTTCTGTATGCGCAGGAACGGCAGGGCATGTCGGTGCCGACGGCGCTGATGGTGCTCGCGATCTTTCAGGCGCTGTCGTACCTGAGCGGCTTGCCTGGTGGCTGGCTCGCGGATCGCAAGCTGGGTGTACACACATCAACCGGACTCGGGGCGGCGGTGCTGACGCTCGCGTATGGTTCGCTCGCGGTGGATCATGCGTCGCTGTTCTGGCCCGCGCTTGCGCTGATGGTCGTGGGCCACAGCCTATTTCGACCGGGCCTGCACGTCCTCCTTGCTCGCGCAATGGGCGACGGGGAGCGATCGCGGGAACGCGGCTTTCTGTGGCACTACCTCGCCGCGAATGTGGGCTTCGCGCTCGGCGCGCTGTTCGGCGAATGGGCGCATGCTGCCTTCGGTTGGGGGGCTCTGTTCTGCGGTGCAGCGATGGCCTCTTTGCTGAGCGCGGGTCTGTTCCTGGGCACTTCACTTGCGCAGCCAATCGACCCATTGGAGTCCACGGCGATAGGCGCGCAGCCAGCAAGTGAGGAGGGCAAAGGGAATATGGCTGCCGTGTGGCTGCTCTGCTCCGTCGGCGTCGTGTTCTGGCTGACTGCTCAGCAGCCAGCGACCTCGCTTGCCGTCTTCGCCGCGATGAATACGCAGCAACACATCGTTCTGTTTTCGCGCACGATGCAGCTCGGTCCCGGCCACTTCGCGGCGCTACATGGCTTGATGGTCATCGCGATGCTGCCGATGTTTTTGCGCCTGCATAGCAAGCGGCAGACGCACCGTGTATCGACGGGAAACCTGTTGATCTGGGGCTACGTCGCGACCGCCGCTGCGTTCGCTCTGATGACCACAGCGAGCCTGCACGGCGGCGACACAGGCCGAGTCAGCAGCGCCTGGCTCATCGGCTGCTACCTGCTGCTCTCCATCGCCGAGATCCTGCTCGCCCCACTCGGTATGTCGCTGGTGACTCGCCTGGCCCCACGCGACAAAGCCGCACGCGCCGTCGGGCTGTGGTTCGCGAGTAGCGCTGTCGGCAACGGCCTCGCAGCACTGCTTGCGCTCGGTTGGGATCGCTGGCCGCATCATCGGTACTTCGCGGTGCTCGCGATCCTGTCACTCGGTGCGGCTGCAGCACTGATGCGCCGTCGTTCCCCGATGGCATAAATGCCACGGGGCCAATCGTCAACGCTCCGCCTCAGCCCCCTCAGCTTGCAGCGGCGGCAGGCTGCGGCGACAGATACAGAGCCTTGACCGTCGCGAAGTCGCGCAACAGTGCTTCGCCATCCACAGCGACTTTGTCTTTCTTCAGCTTCGCGATCATCCGCTGGAACGCATCCTCGACGCAGGCCGCTAGATAGGCCCGAATCTCCATACCGCTCACCCCCTGCCAGCGATGCCGCGGAACGTAGATGTCGATGGTGATGTAGCGCTCTTTTTTGCTGCGCCGCATCCGGTCACAGCCTTCTTGCTCCCAGTGATCGATGTCGCCGTCGATTCGTATGACTAGCGAGAACTCTTCCACTTCGGGGCTATACGGGCCTTGGCAGTGCGCGCGTAGCAATTTCCTCAGCGGCCGAATCTGGGGGTCTGTGGCTTCGTCCGCGGGCACATCGCCAGCCTGCACGCCCACCAACACGGTCGGCTTGTCATTCATGGCGTTCTTCCTCGGCCCGAGCGCCTCTTCTACCAGCCCATGGTTCACGGTTTTCGGGACCAGGCTTCGTTTCGACTAGCTCACGTTCTTTCTTGAGTAGCTCTTTGCGGGAGTCACGCTCCATCCGGACTACCTTTCCTTCACCGATCTGCTGCTTGCTGTACCGCTTCCGAGGATCTTCATGCTTGGTGACGCCCCACTTCTGAAGTTCACCGTCTTTGTCGACTTTCTTGTATAGCGTTGCGGGGCGATCATCAATGCGGTTTCCATGCGGTGGCTTTGCCGGCGTATTCGAGACGGCGTCATTGAGTCGTCTAGCCTCGGCCTCTCGCGATTCCTTCAGTAGCCTGCGCGCCGCCGCTTCGTCGGTGTGCTCAGCAACTTCTCTCGCCCCGGCCTTGCCGCTTCGCTTGGCCGCCGCCTTCGCCCCGCGCTTCCCGACAGCCCCTGCTGCATCCGCCGTATGCTCGACGGCGTCAGCGAGCT
>CALFYE010000267.1 GCA_937952145.1 uncultured Myxococcales bacterium | reverse complement strand
TGGTTGAATCGGTCAGGACTGCCGGCGTTCCGGGAGGCGGCTCTGGCCGGCTGCATCCCCGGATCGGGCCGTCGCCAGGGATGCGCTGGCGACTGGCCGTGAGGCGTCAGAGTGGCCGGTGGCGATCGCGTCGAAAGTGTCGGCGCAGACCAGGAAGCAATCGACGATCAGCGGGTCGAAGTGCTCACCGCGCCCCTGCGCGATGATTTCCACCGCTTTGCGGTGGGGCAGGGCGGGCTTGTACACGCGCTTGCTGATCAGGGCATCGTAGACGTCGGCGATGGCCATCAGGCGGTAGCACATTTTTGGCGCAAGCACCTTGACTCCTACCGCTATAGGCTGAGACTGCAAAAACTTGGCTACCGCGATCCAATCGTCAATGCGCGCGGCGGTATCGACGAAGATGATGGCAGCGCGCTGATCGGCTGGCTAGGGCAGCCGCATCCGACGATGCCAGGCTACATCCTGAGCTGGGAGGGGCTGCCTGTGCGGGTCGGTAGCCACGTCTATATCCGCGAAGACTGGCCCCTTGTCACGTCAGAGGACTTCCCGGGCTGGGTGCTGACGTATATGCCGCAGCTCAAGCTGCCGCAGCTGGGCAGCTTCGCTCCACTTGACGATGGATACTTCAATCGTCTGCAGATGGTGCGTGAGGAAGAGGAGCGCCGGCTCCGTTATGCGCTGCGAGATGTGCCGACACCATGGCTGAAAGCGGGGCTCAACACGCTTACACAAGTTGGCACAGCGCCCATCTTATTGCTGCTATCGGCGGCGAGCCAAGACACAGCCAGCTTCACCTCGGCCTTACGCCAAACTCGACTTTTGCCATATCGGGCTGGACAAGAGGAGCAGAAAGGCGAAATTGCCGAGACCGTTCTTGGCGTCTACGGCGGCACGTTGGGGCCGTGGGCCAGCGGTGCCGCGCGAGTGCTGGCAGCCACTGTCTCTCGCGAGCTGGGCGGAGCCCTGACCGCCTTCCGTGGCGCGGCCGCTCCTGCACGTGCGGGCCTGGGTTGGCTAGCCGACCTACGCATGGAAACGACGGGGCTCGGCTCCAACTTCAGCAACCTGCGAATCCGTCGTATATCCTCCATGACAGAGGGCGCGGAGCACCTGCGCCCGACTCTGCGAAATCCCGGTGAGCTGCTAGGCAGGCAAGGACCGGCGGAGATGACCAAGAGCCGGATCGGCCAAATGGCGCGAGCGATGAGGGAAGGAACATTTGATTGGGATGCCGCTGGCCCGATTCGAGTGGCGGAGAGAAATGGGACTCGCATCATAATCGACGGGCATCACCGTGCCGCTGCGGCGGAGCGGGCTGGACTTAGCGAGGTCCCAGTGCAAGTGGAACAGGTTACCGATGCGGTTTGGGATCGCCTGGTCATGGAGGCGGCCGAAGCGGCCGGGAGATGAAGATGATCCACATCAAGGCAATCATAGGAACATTCGTCGATCTTCAGGCGCAGTTGGTCATCGAACTTAAACGCACGCTTGGGGCCAGGGATTGGCGCTACCTTACCGACCTTCCGCGGAAGGGCGAGCTCACGGCGAACGGCACGCTATGGACGTATGAAGTCCACGGCACCGGGGTGCGCTTCTCCTCAGACCGTGGGATCGTAGACATGAATCGCCATCTCGATGGCTCTCCAAGGGACTTCGACGCCGGCAGACTTGCCGAGTACCTAGCATCCGTCGGCCAGCCTCCCCTTTACTTTGGGGAAAAAGTTATCGAATTCGACTACGAGCGAGGTCCGGCAATCCTGGCCGATATGCACGCAGCTGGTGCGATTCAGCGAGTGGGGTCATGCGATGGAGAGATTTACAGGTTATCGTCTTAGGCGGTTCGAGATTCGGCTCTGCCGCCGCCTGTAATCGCGTCTTTTTAACTCCTCGAAAGCGCCGAATATCGATCCGCTTCCACGTCCGTGGGTTGCAAGAATTTCGAACCGCCGCGGATCGTTTGACGTGCAGTCTCTCTCAGCGGTGACATTTCTGGGCTTGAGATCGCGATGGAATGTCAGTGCTGAAATTTCCGTCGTGAAACGGGAGTCTCGGCGGCGCGCTGGAAATCCGGTGGAACCGCGCGGCGGCGGGCGCGGTCACAGCTCGATTTGGGCGCCCATCTCGACCACGCGGTTGGGCGGGATGCCGAAGAAGGCGGTGGCGGAGCGGGCGTTGCGCGATAGGAATCCGAACAGCGCTTTGCGCCAGTCGGCCAGGCCCGATTTGCCGGTGGTGAGCAGGGTCTCGCGGCCCAGGAAGTAGCTGGTGTCGCCTTCGGCGGTGTAAAGCCCGGCCTCGCGGCAGCGGCGCAGGATCTCCGGCACGTTGGGGGTCTGCATGAAGCCGTAGTGGGCGACCACTTGGAAAAAGCCCTGGCCCAGATCGCGCACGCTGATGCGCCGCGAAGGCAGCACCTCGGGCACGCGATCGGTGACGACCGAGAGCAGCACCACCTGTTCGTGCAGGACCTTGTTGTGCTTGAAGTGGTGCAAAAGCACCACCGGCGCCCCTTCGATGTTGCCGGTCATGAAGACCGCGGTGCCCTTGACCCGCGGCGGCTTGCGGCCGCCCAGATCCGCCAGAAACAAATCGAGCGGCAAGCTGGCGCTTTGCACATAGTGCTCAAGCGCCGCGCGGCCCGCCTTCCAGGTCGTCATCAGCGTGAACAGCCCGGTGGCGATGGCCAAGGGAATCCAGCCGCCCTCGACGATCTTGGCGGCGTTGGCGACTAGGAACGACACGTCGATGAGGAGGAAGGAGCCGACCAGGCTCGTGGTCTTCCAGGTCGGCCAGTTCCAGCGCTCTTTGGCCACCGATGCGAACAGGATCGAGGTGATGGCCATGGTGCCGGTGACGGCGATGCCGTAGGCGGCGGCCAGACCCGAGCTGCCCTCGACGCGGAAGGCGACGACCAGCGCCAGGCAGCCGGTCAAAAGCAGCCAGTTGATCTCGGGGATGTAGATCTGGCCCTCGGCTTCGCCGGAGGTATGGACGATGGAGACGCGCGGCCAGTAGCCCAGCTGCACCGCCTGCCGCGTCAGCGAATAGGATCCGGAGATGAGCGCCTGCGAAGCGATGATCGCCGCCAGCGTCGCGACGCCGATCATCGGGACTTGCAGGAGCTGCGGCACGACCTCGAAGAACGGGTTGAACGTGGACTTGTCCAGGTGCGACAGGGTCAGCATGTACGCGCCCTGGCCGAAGTAGTTCAGGAGCAGCGCCGGGAAGACCAGCGCGTACCAGGCGAGCCGAATCGGCTGCTGGCCGAAGTGCCCCATATCGGCGTACAGCGCCTCGCCGCCGGTCACGCACAGTACGACCGCCGACAGGAGAAAGAAGCCGTGCAGCCGGTTGTGCACGAAGAACTGCACCGCGTAGTACGGGTTCATCGCCAGAAGGATTCGCGGGTTGACGACGATCCAGCGCAGCCCGATAAGGCCGATGCTGACAAACCAGATCAGCATCATCGGCCCGAACAGCGCGCCGACGCGGGCGGTGCCGCGCTTCTGGATCAGAAAAAGGAAGACCAAAATACCGGCGGTGAGCGGGGCGATGAAGTAGTGCAGCGCGGGGAAGCGGACCTTGAGTCCTTCGACCGCGCCGAACACGGAGATGACCGGCGTTATGACCCCGTCGCCGTAAAGCAGCGCCGCGCCGAACAGTCCCAAGAGCACAAGGAACATGCGGTTTCCGGCGCGCTTGCCGACCACGCCGCGCGGGGCGATGAGCGCCAGGAGCGACAGGATTCCGCCCTCGCCGTTATTATCGGCGCGCAGGATGAACGACAGGTACTTGAACACCACCACGAGCATGAGCGCCCAGAAGAACAGCGACAGCACGCCGAAGACGTTCTCCGGGGTCGCGGTCACCCCGTGCTCGCTCGTGAAGCACTCCTTGAGGGCATAAAGGGGCGAGGTCCCGATGTCGCCGTAGACCACGCCGAGCGCCCCGAGGGAGACCTTCAACAGCTCGCGCGTGTCGCTTATCTGCGGGCCGTGATGCACTCCCTGCGAAGGAGGTCCCAGGGAGCGGCTGGACAGGGAAGGCGCGGAGACGGAGGCAACGGAAGGCGAAGACGGCGCCGCGTCCGCAGCGGACGCAGGACTTTCTGGAGGGTTCATGGGTCGGTTTGACCTATCTGCTCGCTTGGCCGGGCTCGGCCGGGGCGCAAGGGCGACGCGCAGCGCGCCAACCGCTCCCGCGCTTGTATTGCAATCGAGGCACTACTGCAGCACGTTGAAGCTGTGGTTAAATTTGATTAATAGCTCTGCTCGTCGAGCTGCAAACCCAAGATAGCACCAGGATCCGGCGCATCTGAATAAAGAAAACATAAAGAACGACCGAGGTGATGGCAGCGACGGAGGATTTTCCGCCGGGGTGGGATTTTCACTCAGATCGCAAGGCAATCTTGCTGCGGGCTTGTGATTAATTCCGCATTATTCTATTTAATATCTATTCAATGACAGTCGCCTTTAAAGGCTCGCCCGCCCTTCTCCCGCTGGAGAGCCGGCCGGCGCCGCCCGGGCCCCAGGCTGCCGGACCGGCTGCGGCCAGCGAGCGGCTGCTTGTGTGCGTAAGCCCAAGCCCGCTGTCGGCGCTCGTGGTGCAGGCGACGTGGCGCATGGCGACGCGGCTCGGCGCGCCGTGGGTCGCGGCCTACGTCGAGACGCCGCAGCACGCCCGGCTGTCGCAGACCGAGCGCGGCCGCCTGACCCAGAACCTGCGCCAGGCGGAGCTGCTCGGCGCCGAGGTCGTGACGCTGTCGGGAGACGCCGTCGCCCCCACCGTGCTGGCGTACGCCCGCCGCTGCGGCATCACCCGGATCGTCCTTGGCAA
>CALFYE010000266.1 GCA_937952145.1 uncultured Myxococcales bacterium | reverse complement strand
GTGTGCTCTTCCGATCTGGGTCGGTGTCTGGACCCGGGTAAATTTTGCTGCCACCGCGCATGACGCACCGCGTAAAGGGCTACAGCCCGACGCAGCAGCAGCGCACCGCCTCGTCCCCCATGAACGGGTCGTTGCACTGGTAGCTACGCACGGGGTTGCCCGAGCAGATGCTGTTCGAATAGGTCGCTCCGCCATAGCGAGTGCTGAGGTTCTGGATGTGCCCGCAGCCGTTGTTCTGGCAGGCCAGGTTCTGCGACGCGCAGTACTCGGCGCAGTTCTGCGACTTTTCCAGCGGCGAACCCGTGACGCAGCTTGACCACGTCGGCTCGCCCTTCTGCCGCGGCGGCCCAGCATTCGATCCGCCAAACAGGCTACAGCCACCGACGACCCACAGAAGCGGCAGGCTCAGCACCAGGCCGGCTAGGCGACGCGAGGTGCGGGCGGGGCGGTGGCTAGGGGCGACTGGGATCTGGAAGGGGGCAAGAGAGGGAGCGAGGACTTTGCGCATGTTGGCATCGTACCGCGATCCTTGTCGGCAAGACTAGCGGCTGTCCGACGGGTGGAATCCCTTGGGGGGGCGCGGGTTTAGGAGGTGTTTACATATTCAGCTTTGAACGCCTTCACTGCGGACTTGCTGCACGGCTGGGGGCTCCGCGGACGCGGACTCATTTTTTCGTCGGGGCGCCGAAAAAACGAGATCCGCTGCGGCCCCAGCCTTACGGGGCTGTTTTTGCGGAATGGGCTTTGTTGAAATATTTATTGGGAAGTGGATATCGTGATTATTTCGGGTTGTCCCACTTAGAAACCGAAAGAAAGACATGCAGGAGGCGCGGCGAGCGGACGATTGCTCCGTGGTGACGTGGGCTGGGATAAACTGTAGAGAGCGTGGTCTGCGATCATCCATGTGCCTGCTGCCGTTACTACACGGTCAGCAATCCTGGCTGTCATGAGCAGTGCCCGGTTTGCGGCTGGACCGACGAGGGCGCTTACAACGACGCGGGCTCCGTCTGGCTCGACGAAGCACAGCGCAGCTTCGCCGAGATCGGGGCCTGCGCCCGGCTGTGGCTGGCGAGCGTGACGCCTCCCTCCGCCGGGCTGCGTCGCGCCGCACCACCGCATACCCTCGATGAGTGGCGGAGCGCCCTGAGCACCGACTTCATTGGACGAGCCCGCGAGGTCTTCGGCTCCGCCCCCCGTCCGCGCCACTTCACGAGCCGACACTGCGACGAATGCATCGAGCACGACGAGGTGATGGGGCAGTACGACAACGACACGCTCACCTTTGAGCCGTTCACCAACCCGGGATGGGACCCCCGGTGCTTCCTGACGGGAGCGGGCTTTCGCTACTTCATGCCCGGCCTGCTCCGCGTCCAGATCGAGCGCCTAAAGGTCGATGCCGCAAGTGCGCAGGGCTGGTACGACGTCGAGCTTATCGACTTCCACCTGCGCGACGCAGAGGACTCCCGGTTTGCGCTCTTTTCCGCTGCCGAGGTCGAGCTTGTGGCCACGTTCCTCGCGAGCTTCCTAAAGTGCCCGGGGTTCACGGCGCTGTTCCTTGGCGCGAACGAGATCGAGCGCGCAGCCGAGTCCTGGAGGACGCGGGCATCCCGCGAGAGCGGCTGCGCCTGAACCGCCCCTGCGGGGAGGTAGCGGCGCGACGGACTGGGAGGGCGTCCCAACCGAAATGGGACTGCATTCCATGATTTACACCTTCATCATTTGTTGGTCGGAATTGAAATAAGATATCTCTGTAATATTTTTAATCCGGCAATCGTTTCCCGCCATGGTCGCTGCTTAATACGCATGCCCGGTATCAGGGCGACCTTGGCTATATATCTACAAAGCACAGCCCCCGGAAGTCGTAGGAAGGGGGAACTCCTCTGCCGCCGCGTCTTGGCTGCTTAGAAGGACGATGAATGGATACGCGCCTTCCCTGCGCCCTCTGGTCCGGCGAAAAATAATTTTTCGTCGAGGGAGACGGCTGCTAAGTTGCGGCACTGTGCGACGACAGAGTCCGGCAAAGCGCACTAGGAAGACCCTCGGCACGACGCTGCTTTGGTGTGGTGTCACGCTGGGGCTGCTGCGGGCTGAGCCGGCTTGGGCGCAGGGGCTAGGCTCGCCGGCCGGGCCGACGCCGCCGGCGGTGGATGCTCGCGATGACCGGGTGCAGCGGCGGGCCATTCGCGGTGGGTCGGTGGATCTATCGCGCGAGTCGCCAGAGCTACGTGAGCTGCGCGGCTTCGAGGAAGAGTCGTTCCCGCGGGCCACGCTGCGCCAGTCGGTACTGAGCGGCGCAGTCGAGCGGCCGGGGGGCGGCGCGGCGGCGGGGCAGGCCGGCGATGGGGCAAGCGGCGAGCTACCGGCCGATGGCCTGCACAGTCCGCCAACGGCGGTCCCGGGGCCTTCACGCTCGATGTTTGGCAGTGAGACGCCGACCATTCCCTGGCTGCAGGCGCTCAAGCTCCTCGACAACCTGGGGCTGAGCCCGACGTTTGTGCGCTTCGAGTCGCACGTCATCCGCTACCTGGAGTTCTTCAAAGAGGAGCGCCGCGGTCGGTCGATCATGACCTCGTGGCTGCGCAAGCAGGGACGCTATCGCCAGCTGATCGAGCAGACGCTGGACAAGCACGGCCTGCCGCGCTTCCTGCTTTATGTCGCGATGATCGAGAGCGGCTACGACCCGCACGATCGATCGCACAAGGGCGCGGTCGGGCTGTGGCAGTTCATGCCAGAAGGGGCGCGCATCTACGGCCTGCGCGTCGATCACTGGGTCGATGAGCGCAAAGATCCGCAGCGCTCGACAGAGGCGGCGGCGCGCTACCTCGGCGATCTCAAGGCGCGCTTTGGCTCGTGGCACCTGGCGCTGGCGGCGTTTAATGCCGGCTACGGTGCGGTGCTGCGCGCCATGCAGAAGTACAACACCAACGACTATTGGGAGCTCTGCCGCCACGAAGACGGCCTGCCGTGGGAGACCCTCAACTACGTACCCAAAGCAATCGCCTCGGCGCTGATTGGGGAAAACCGCGGCTTCTTCGGCTTTGACGAGGTCGTGCCCGAGCCCAACATGGGCTTTGAGACCGTCGCTGTCGCCTCCCCGCTGAGCCTCGACCGCATCGCCCACGTAGTCTCTAGTAGCGCGGAGGAGTTAATCAGGTTAAACCCTGAGCTGCGTCGCGGCCGCATCCCACCGCTCGCCGCGGGTGAGACCTGGATGCTGCGCGTCCCGCCCGGCACCGCCAGTCATCTGGCCGGGCAGCTAGACAGCCTGCGTCGCGCCGAGCCGCTTTTGGCCCGCGTCGTGCGCTTCGGCGAGCGCCTAGAAGACATCGCGCGTGACGTCGGGACATCGGCGGCCAACCTCAAGCGCATAAACGGTATCGAAGACCTAAGCGACGTGCGCACTGGCCTGACCCTGCTTGTGCCTCCCGGCAGCGGTCGTGGCAGCAGCAGCGGCAGCGCCCCCAGCGACGAGATCATCGTTGTCGCCGTCCCCGACAAGAGCCTGCAGGTGCCGGGCAAGAAGCGTGTCTTTTATCGCGTCATTCCCGGCGACTCGATCTGGGCCATCGCCCGCTTCTTCAAGGTCAAGGAAGCCGATCTTCTGACCTGGAACGCGCTCGATCCCGAGGCCACGCTGGCTACCAAGATGGTCCTCGACCTGTGGATCGATCCCGGCTTTGACACCTCGCAGGTGGCGCTGGTCGATCCCGCGCGGGTCCGCGTCGTCACCACCGGCAGCGACGAATTTTTCGAGCTAGTCGAGACGCTGCGTGGTCGCAAGCGCATCTTCCACGTCGTCAAAGAAGGCGAGACCTGGGAGCGCCTGGCGAAGCGCTACAACCTGACGGTCGCGGATCTGGAGCGCATCAACCGCACCGGCCACCAGAACGATCTGCGCGTCGGCCAGAAAGTCACCGTCTACCTGCCGATGAGCGCGAGCGAGCGCAGCGCCGCCCTGGCCCGCCTGCGCGGCGATGCTCAACCCGAGCCAGCCGAAGGCAGCAAAGCCGACAAGCCCGACAAGTCCGACAAGTCCGACAAGAGCGACAAGAGCGACAAGTCCGAGGGCGAAAAGCCAGCCGGCAGCGCGGATCGTCCGCTGGCCCTGCCCCCGCCGCCGCCGCCGGACTCTTCGCCCGAGGCCGCGCCCGACGCGCCGCCCGATCCGCCACCCGAAGCCACACCGGGCCAGACCGCCGAGCCTCCGAGCGAAGACGGCGGACCGTCGCCGGCTGGGGCGAAGGCTCCGTCGGCCAAGGCCACGCACTGAGCGACGCGTCTGAGCGGAGCGCCGGCGCGACGTAGCGTACGCGGCGGCGGCGCCGAGCTTGCCTGTGGCGACTGGGCCTGCCGATACTGTGACACCACTTCGGGGTCGCTATGCAACCGCTCATTCGTCGTCAGACCATTGCCGATCTGCTGCGCCGCACCGCGCAGCGTCGTCCGGCTCAGCCTGCCTTGCGCTGCCGGGGCCATCACTTCACCTTTGCCGAGCTCTTCGCGGTCGTGTCGCGCGTGGCCGCCGGGCTCGCAGAGCACGGGGTTGGCCATGGCTGCCACGTCGCGGTGCTGTCGCGCAACTCACATGCCTTCGTCGTGCTGCGCTTTGCGCTGGCTCAGCTGGGCGCGGTGCTGGTGCCGATCAACTTCATGCTCAAAGCGGAAGAGATCGCGTACATCCTGCGTCATGCTGGCGTCGAAGTCCTGGCCACCGATAGCGAGCTTGCATCGCTGGGCCGGTCGGCGGCGGCGCTGGACACGGGGGTGCGAGGGTTTGTGTGGCTGCCCTCGGAAGAGCCGGGTGCGCCGGTCGCCGGCATGATCTCGTTCGATGCGCTCAGCCGCACCGCGTCTGCCCCGCCCGAGGTACCACAGCTTTCGTCGAGCGACGTCGCGCAGATTGTGTACACCAGCGGCACCGAGGCGATGCCCAAGGGGGCGCTGCTAACCCACGACGCCGTGATCTGGCAGTACGCCAGCTGCGTGATCGATGCCAACATCGCCAGCGACGATGTCCTTTTGCACGCTCTGCCGCTATACCACTGCGCGCAGCTCGATGTGTTCCTGGGGCCGGCGATCTATGTCGGGGCCAGCAGCGTGGTGACGGCCCGGCCCACCCCGGAAAATTTGCTGCCGCTTATCGCCCAGCATCGCATCACCAGCTTCTTTGCACCGCCGACGGTGTGGATCGCGCTCCTGCGCTCGCCGCTGTTTGATACGACGGATCTTTCATCGCTGCGCAAGGGCTACTACGGCGCGTCGATCATGCCGGTCGAGGTGCTCAAAGAGCTGGCTCGTCGCCTGCCCGCCGTCGGGTTTTGGAACATGTATGGCCAGACCGAGATCGCGCCGCTGGCCACGCTGTTGCCGCCGCACGAACAGCTGCGTAAGGCGGGCTCTTGTGGGCGTCCCTGCATTCACGTCGAGACGCGCGTCGTCGATGACGATCTGCGTGACGTCGGGCCGGGCGAGGTCGGCGAGATCGTGCATCGCAGCCCGCATCTCATGCTTGGCTACTACAAGGACGAAGAGAAGACGCGGGCGGCCTTCGCCGGCGGCTGGTTTCACTCTGGCGATCTCGCCACCATCGATGAAGAGGGCTTCATCACCGTCGTTGATCGCAAGAAGGACATGATCAAGACGGGGGGCGAAAACGTCGCCAGCCGCGAAGTCGAAGAGATGATCTATCGCCTGTCGGGTGTCAGCGAAGTCGCGGTCATCGGCGTGCCGCACGCGCACTGGGTCGAAGCGGTGCTGGCCGTCGTCGTCTGCCGTCCCGGCCAGACTCTGAGCGCAGCCGAGATCCTCGATCACTGCAGCCAGCACCTGGCTCGCTTCAAGGTTCCCAAGGCCATCCTGTTTGCCCAGACGCTGCCCAAGAATCCCTCGGGCAAGCTGCTCAAGCGCGAGCTTCGGCAACAGCATCTGCGGCACTTCAGCTAGGCGCGCTGTGATGGCGGGCCGATGTGATGGCGGGGCGGTGCGCAGCAGGTCAAGGATGGTGATCAAACCAGTCGCGGACAGCCTGCGCTCCCTCGGGCAGCCACTGGTGCGAGGCGGTCTTGTTGATGACCGTCTCGACCTCGTGCCCATCGCGCTTTAGTGCGTTGCGATAGGCTTCCATCGTCGGTAGCGGGACGATGGGATCGAGCAGCCCATGCAGAAACAAGGTCGGGGGATGATCGGCCGGCAGTCCGGGGACGACGCAGACCGCGCTGCAAGTGGCATAGGACGCCGAGTGCACCGCCAGCGCGCGGAACATGCCCGGGTAGCTGACCGCCATGCGGCTGGTCATAAAGCCGCCACTGGAGATGCCCAGCGCGTACAGCCGATCCGGATTCAGCGCGCCAAACCGCCCGCCGCGAATCGCTTGCACGATGGCGACGAGGAACGCGTGATCCGAGCTGGTTGTCCACAAGAGCGACCACGGCGGGATGTTGGTCTGCCAGAACGTCGCTCCGCCAAGCAGTGCATCCGGCGCGAGCACCGCGTAACCGGCATCGAGCAGCGTCTTGATAGTCAGCGTCGCCTGATACTTGCCGAAGGCGTCGCCCCGATCGGCGGCAAACATCTGCGATCCGGCAATGAACGAGCCCTGATAGAAGATCGCCACCGGCCAGCCGGCTGCAGGCGGCGTACTCAGCGGCACTTCGAAGGTCACCTTGCGCGGGACGAACAGCGCAGTCAGCGATAGCTCGCGCTGCGAGCAGATCACATGGCTGGATGTAGCCTGACAGCGCGAAGTTAGCGTCGCCTCGGCACGCTCGGCGGCAGGATCGGCAGCCCCGTCCGCCAGCCCGCAAGAAAAGAGCGTCGCGGTAAGGGCGGCCAGCAGATGAGGCGCGATGCGGGCGAGCCACTTGGCCCCTCCGACCGGGGGCGGATCTCTTCTTGCGACAGACATCTACGATCTCCTTTTGCTGGGTGAAAAGCCCACCATGCGCAGCGCTAGGTCAGCGTGCTGTTGCGCCAGATCCTCGATGGATAGGTCGCCCCCCGGCGTGTACCAGTACGGGATGCGCAGGCCGATGGCACCGATCGCGGCTGCAGTGATCTGCAGGTTGCCGATCGCAAAGCGACCCGCGGTCACGCCGCGCTGCAGGACATCCAAGAGCAGCGCCGCCGACTGCCGGCGCAGAGCCAGCGCCGGCGCCGCGAGCTGAGCGGGCAGGGCGTGCAGCTCTTCATTCACCACCACCGCAAGCTGCGGATAGCTGGCGTGCAGCGCGGCGTGGGCTCGCACCAGTGCGCGTAGCTGCTCCGCCGGGTCGTCACCAGCCTGCAATAGCTCGCGGCGAATGGCGGCGTGATGCACCTCGTGGCCCAGGCGAGCCAGCTCGGCCAGGATGTGCTCCTTCGAGGGAAAGTGCACATAAAGCGCCCCCGGCTGCAGCCGACACTGCCTGGCCAGATCGCGCACCGACGTGCCGTGGAAGCCATCGCGAGCAAAGAGGCGCAGCGCCTTCTGCAGGATCCGCCCGGATGTGCCGGTTGGCAGGTCATCAGGTGGCAGGCCTGCGGCCGGCGGATTTCTGACTCGCGAGGTGGAACGTGAGCGTGCTTTCATCATGTCTGAACGACCGTTCACAAATTTTCTACAATTTCGTCGGAGACACCATCCATAGTCGTATGCACGAACGTTTAGAGTACTCACGCGAAGCGCACTGCGAGGTTCACGCATGCCGAAGATTCAGCTCGACGATGTTTCGCTGCACTACGAGGAACAAGGGGCTGGCTCGCCGCTGCTGCTCTTGCATGGTCTGGGCTCAACGGCAGCAGACTGGGACGAGGTCGCGCCGCGACTCGCCGAGGGGCATCGGCTGATCGCGCCTGATGTCCGAGGGCACGGGCGCAGCGACAAGCCACCCGGCGCCTACAGCGTTCCGCTTTTTGCCGCCGACATCGCAGCCTTCTGCGATCGGCGCGGCCTGTCGGGGGTCCACGTTGCGGGCATCTCGATGGGCGGCATGCTGGCCTTCGAGCTGGCGGTGCGTCGGCCGGATCTGGTGCGCAGCCTGGTCATCGTCAATAGCGGGCCGGACATGGTGCCGCGGTCGCTGCGCTTCCGCATGCTGATGGCGACGCGGCTCTTGCTCTTGCGCGTCCTGGGACCGGCTGGACTGGCGCGCATCCTCGCCGGCAAGCTCTTCCCGCGCCCGGAACAAGGGGAGCAGCGTCGCCGCATCGGGGAGCGCCTGGCCCAAAACGATCGCGACGCCTACCTGCGCGCCACCCGCGGCCTGATTGGCTGGAGCGTTCTGGAAGAGCTGCCGACCATCACCTGCCCCGTACTGGTGCTGGCGTCCGATGGAGATTACACGTCGGTAGCTGACAAGCAGGCCTACCTGGGGCGGCTCAAGGATGCGCAGCTTGAGAGCGCCTATCAAAACCTACTGCGGACCCCGGCCGCTGCGTCAGTCGTCGGTCACGGCCGGGAGGCCGCTCACTCCTCCCTCCTTGCTGCCGGGGTTCCTCGCTACGGTTTTGTTAGGCGCTCTGAGATCATCCGCGACTCTGGCCACGCCGCCACCGCGGATCAGCCCGAGCAGGTCGCCGAGGCGATGCTGCGCTTTTTAGGTCGCGTCGAGTCGACCAGCCCGAGAGTTGGCGGGGCGATCGTCACCTAACGCGGCGGCTGTCCGCGTGCTTCGATTGCATCACCTACCTCCAATCCGATTTCCCTCCTCAGTTATCGGCGTTGCGACAGTGCCTGCACTTCCTACGGGCTGCGGTGTCGAGATGTGTAGGACGCGATGCCACCGAGCTCGCCGACACTGACCGGCCGGCTGGGGTTCTTTAGCGAGCGCAGCGCCAACGCAAGAGAAGCCGCGCTGGGGTCGACGGAGTCGTGATTTACTAGCTTTAATGCCCCCTGTTGCTTCGCGGCTACTCTTCGCCGAGCCGGGTGTGTTCCTGGCCCAGCTTGGCCCGGTTGTCATCAGCTACTCGGATCCCTCGCGATCGCCGGGGGGCTGCTTCGCTCGCTATGCCAGTGAGCTGGATCGCTTCCTCCGGACTTCGCGCCAGGAGTCGCTGGTCTGGGTCAACCAGTTCACGCATGGAAACGAGATGTCCAAGACCGATCGCCAGCTGATCGAGGGCATTCGTCGCAAGCACAAAGAGAGCATCGATCGCTCGACGCTGCTTCTGTGGATCATCTCGGACTCGACGATCTTTCGCGCGCTCTTGCGGGCTGGCTTTGTGCTGATGCGCGCGCCCTATCCCTGCCGCGTCACCGACTCGCTGGAACAGGCCTGGCGCGACAGCGCCAAGCAGCTACCGGATATCGATCCTGAACAAGGCATCGCCCTGCATCGCAGCTGGATCCGCCAAGCTGAGTCGTCCAGTGCGGAGTCCGCACGGCTTCAAAAAGACGCCTAACACGCCGCCCCGAATCTAGGGCCCAAACTCGACGGCGCCGATGTCGTAGCCGCTGCCCTGCGGGCGGGGGCTGCCGTAGAAGTCGTGGTCAGTGTTCTTGTCGCTGGGGCTGACGTTTACGGCCTTGTCGATGACGTACTGCGTGTTGACGGGGTCTTGCGGCTTAAGTCGCAGGTCGAGGCCGGCGGGATCGACGAAGGTGGGGTCTTGCTTGATCTGGCCGGTGGCGCTGTCGCCGCTGCCCACCACCAAGCTGCCAGCGACCACCGCGCAGCTCGGCGCAAGCTGCTGCGCGACGCCGTTCATGGCAACGATCGAGTTTTTGATCGATACGGTGGAGCTCTTGCCGCAGCTCACCACTTGGGAAGTGGGGCTGGCGAGCATGTTCTTGTAGAACGTGGAGAACTGCACGACGCCGCTGCCACCCGACAGGGTGATCAGCGACTGACCTTCGGGGATCGAGTTGGCGCTGAACACGCTGTTGCTGAGCTGCAGCGTGCCCCCATCAAAGGTCAAGCCGGCGTAGTTGCTGCTGAACTGCATGCGATCGATTGTCACGGTGGAGCCGGTAAAGACCGCACCGTTCACCAAGTCACGTAGTAACGAACGTCGCAGCGTGAGCGTCGTCCCCGGCCCCGCGTTGAGCCCAGTTGCGGTGAGCACAAAGCCGTCGATGACCACCGTGCTGCTGCCGCTGATCTGCAGGACGCCATCATCGGTGTCGGCGATGATCGACGCCGCCTGCCCGGGCTTGAGTGAGCCTGGCCCGGTCAGCACAAGCTGGCTTGGCAGCGCGGCCAAGGCCGGTAGCCCGTAGGCATTGGGGCTGGCCTGCACGCGGAAGTAGGTCGGTCCCGATCCCGTGGACGCGGTGAGCTTGCTGCGCGCCTCGGCAATCGTGCAGAAGGGATGCTTGGCCGAGCCGTCGGCCGTGCCGCAGAACTCTTGGTTGCTGTCGTTGTTGTCGATGAAATAGGTCTGGCTGGGAGTAACGCAGCGCCCGGCTCCGCCCAGGTCGCCGTAGGCATCGCAGATCTGGCTGGTGCAGTCGCTGTTCACCTGACAGGCCACGCACTGATAGGCCTTGCAGACCTGACCGCTGCTGGCGCAGTCGGACTCTTGCACGCAGTTGCCGGCGGGCATCTCGCGCGTGGGGAGCGAGGACTCACAGCCAGGCACAGTCAGGCTAGTGAGCAGACCGAATGAGGTGACGATCGCAGAGTGCAGGATGGGTCGCATAGGAACCTCCGTGGCGCGGGCGCGCTCGGACTAAAACGCGGTGGCGAGGCTTAGCTGGACGCCGCTGCCTACGCTCAGCGAGGCACGCAGCGGACGCTTGGGGCCGGGAAGGGCAAGCAGGACGGTACCGGCGACAGCGGCGACGATGCCGACGCCGAGCAGCGGACCGCCCACGCTGCGCCCATCGATGACGCGAGTGACAGGCATCCCCTGGGCGTTGATCTCGGTCGGGCAAGGCGGCAGTGTGCCGCCCGAACACTTGCCATCGGCGAGCAGTGGCGGGATCGCCCCGGCAATCATCCCGGCACCTAGCGCAAGACCGATAGAGCCAACGGCAATGCGCCAAGCCGGCCGCGGTTCGCGATCCCCGGGACTATCGACTGCCCGCGTTGCGGGGGCCGCAGCAGGAGGCAGCAGGCTTGGCGGCAGCAGCACGACCTCCTGACCCGACGGAATCTCGACCTGCTGGCTCGACAGCGGTGCGCCACTGAACTCGACCCGATGCGGCCCCGGCGGAAGTGGCAGCGGAGCCGAGAGCGGCGTGACCCCGACGTCCTTGCCATCGACCAGCACGTGCACACCGACCAGGCCATTGCCGATGCGCAGGCGGCCGGCCATGGCCGACAGGCTCTGGGCTAACTGCTCGACCTCCGCCCGTCGCTGCCCCGCCGGTAGCTCGGCGTCTGGGCGCGCGGCGATGTACAGCTTGTACTTCTCAAGGGCGATCTGGGCGGGCTGTAGCTGACCCAGCTCCGCGTGCAGCGCCGCGATGGTGAAGTACAGAAGGGGCTTGGCCAGCACCTTCTCGTCGACGTCCACTTCGTCGAGGATGTAGGTGTAGATCTTGAGCGCACCACGCGGATCGCCGGTCTTGCGCATCATCTGGGCATCGCGGCACAGCGGCAGCGCGCACCAGATCTCCGGTGCCGGAAGTGCCGACGGGGGCGAGCCCGCTACGACCGACGCGCCGGCGCTTCCAAGCGGTGCTGGCGCTGGCTCGACCTCAGGTGGCTTCTGCCCATGTGCCGTCGCCATCCAAGGCAGGAGCAGCACAGATGAAAAGAGCATCGACCGGGTTCGCCGCATACAGTCCCCCATGAATGGCTCCCCAATAAACCCTCATAGTATCACCCTGCCGCCATCGCCGACCGGGACCGACGAGAGCCCGGCGCCGACTCCGGAGACCGCCGGATGGGTAGCTGCGGTCCCAAGCTGACGACCGCCGCCGTACGACTGCCGGTGATGGCCGCGCCATCGTCGTCCATCTTTCGGCGCAGTTAGCGGTAAGATGGAGCTTCCGTGCCTGTCGATCTCAGCAGCGCTGAGGGGGTGTACAAGCTCTGCCCGAGCTGCCACTACATCTACCCAGCGGCAGATCGCTTCTGCGCCCGCGATCGCACTGAGCTGGTCGTGGACGACCGCATCTTCGTCGGCAAGTACATCCTGCTGCGCAAGATCGGCGAAGGTAGCATGGGCGCTGTGTACGAGGCGGAGCAGCCGCAGATGGGGCGCAAGGTGGCAGTCAAGTGCCTGCGTCCCAATCCCGAGGTGATGATGCGCTTCGAGCGCGAGGTCCAAGCGGCCGGCGCCATCAATCACCAAAATGTCGTCACCATCTTCGACAGCGGCCTAACTCCCGATGGCGCGGGTTTCATCGTCATGGAGTACCTGGAGGGCGAGCACCTCGCCGGGTACCTAGAGGCGCGGGCCCCGCTTTCCCCCAGCAGCGCGCTGTCCCTGTGGCAGCAAGCCGTGCGCGCCATGGCGGCTGCGCATGGCAAGGGCATCGTGCACCGCGATCTCAAGCCCGAGAACATGTTCCTGTCGCGGCAGTCAAGCGACGAGGGCGGCGGGCTTTTGCTCAAGGTGCTGGACTTCGGAATTGCCAAGTTTCACAAGAAGCCGGGGCCGGCCAAGGGCACGACGCCGGGGATGATCATCGGCACCATGCAGTACATGGCGCCCGAGCAGCTACAGGGCGCCGAAGCCGATCCGCGCGCCGATGTCTATGCGCTGGGCCTGATCCTCGTCGAGATGCTGACCGGACGCCTGCCCTGGGGGCAGAGCAAAGAGCAGAGCTATGCCCAGTTCGCGCTGCGCATGGTGCAGCCGCCGCAGAAGCTCGCAGCGATGCGACCGGAGGAGCGCTTCTCGCCTGAGCTGCAGCGCTTGGTCGATGACATGCTGGCCACCGAGCCGCAAAACCGCCCCGCGGGAGCTGCCGAGCTCCTGCCCCGCTTGCGGCAGATCCCGGAGTCGGCCGTGCCGTTCCCCGCTGACTCTGTTCCCCCCGGCGAGAGTCCGCGTCCAGCTGAGCGCAGTGCGCAGGCCCTGCCCATGCCGAATACGCAGCGCATGCCGGCCTTCCGCTTTTTGGCCCTGCCTCCTCGTCTGCGCGCGCTTTTGATTGGGCTTCCGATCTTGCTCGTCTTGGGTCTGGCCTTGGCCTTCGGGCTCCGCTCAAGTCCGCCGCCCCCCCCGCCGGTCACTGTGCTCGCGCCGCCGCCGGATAAGACACCGGACAAGCCCCCGCCGCTTGAAAAGACGCCGGAGAAACCGCTGCCCAGCAAGTCGCCAGCCACCGCACGCCCCGCCGCTTTTCACAGTGCCGCACTGCAGGTGCAGTTCGCCACCACCGAGGCCAAGGGCGTGACCCTGAGCTGCGCGGGCCGCAAGCTGCCAGCCCCCAGCTGTGCCGGAGCCGGCATCTGCAAGTGGACCGTCAGTGTCAGCACCGGCCAAAAGTGCATCGCGGAGCGCGGCAAGGCCAAGAAGCTGTACCCCTACGCCGAGCTGCAAAAGACCGCCCCCGATCGCAAGAACCTGGTTCACATCCTGGTTCACTTTTAGCCGCGCGTGTCGTGCGCCAGCCCGCGCCAGTCCGACTGGGCTTCGTGCGATAATCAGCACTGCCGATTTCGACGGCAGCTGCGCGCCGATCGCCCCGGGGGACGATGAGCAAGCAACAGGATGAAGGGACGGATGCCGACTTTTCGACCGGGCGGACCCTGGCCGCACCTCCGCAACGCGGCGACACCGCGCAAAGTCCATGGCTGACCGAGTCGAATGCCGACACCGACTCGCAGGTGGCCGTGGCACAGACCATGGCTGGCCCCGATTCCCCCGCCCCGGCCGCCGCGCGCCAGTCTTCCCCTCGCTCAGCCCCCGCGGATACTCCGCCAGTGCACGACTGGGATCGCTATGAGTTTCTGGGCGCGCTCGGCCACGGCGGAATGGGCACCGTATGGAAAGCGCGCGACCGCCAGCTGGGCCGCATCGTGGCGATCAAGTTCATCCGCGGCGATGACCCCGAGCTGGTGCAGCGGTTTCAGCAGGAGGCGCGGGCTCAGGCGCGCATCGATCATCCGCAGATTTGTCGGGTCTACGAAATTGGCGTCGTGGTCGGCAAGCCGTACATCGCGATGCAGTTCATCGATGGCCGCACCCTTGGCAAGTCCGGCCTGAGTCGCATCGAGCTTTTGCAGGTGACGTGCGAGGTCGCTTTCGGCCTGCATGAAGCGCATCGACTGGGCATCCTGCATCGCGATCTCAAGCCGGACAACATCATGGTCGAGCGGCGGGAGGATGGGCGGCTGGTGCCGGTGATCATGGACTTTGGGCTGGCTCGTGAGACGGGAGAGTCGACCGGGCTGACCCAGACCGGGCAGATGATGGGCACGCCGGCCTACATGTCGCCCGAGCAGGCCCGAGGCGATGTGCGGCGGCTCGATCGGCGGACCGATGTCTATAGCCTGGGCGCGACGCTCTACGATCTGCTGACCGGACGGCCGCCTTTTGTCGGCGATCAGCTGGTTGCGGTTCTGTATGCGCTGGTGAATCGCGATCCGCCCGACCCGCGACGCTACGTCAAAGAGCTGCCCGCCGATTTGTGCACTATCGTCCTTAAGTGCCTGGCCAAGGAGCCGAGCGAACGCTACGACTCGGCGAAAGAGCTGGGCGAAGATCTGCAGCGCTACATCAACGGCGAGCGGGTGTTGGCTCGTCCCAAAGGCTGGCTGCAGCGTCTGGGCAAGCAGGTGCGTGAGAACTGGCAGGCTGTTGCCGCCGGCACCGTCGCCCTGATGTGGCTCATGGCCTTCCTTTCGCAGCTGGCCTACGCGCGCGTGCAGGAGCGCAAGCAGGAGCAGCGGGCCCGAAAGCAGGCGACGGAAGCGCAGCACGTAACGCAAGAAGTGAAGAATCTGGAGCAGCTGATGCACAGCGCCTATCAGCTGCCGCTGCACGATGTCAGTCGCGAGCGACGACGGATGATGGCGCGTCTGGAAGCGCTGGAAAAACAGCTGCAAGGGGGCGATGCGCTGGGCCCGGCGCTGCGCAGCGAAGCCCTGGGCCGCGGCTATCTGACGCTGCAGGACTATGGCCGGGCCGAGTCGGAGCTGCGTCACGCGCTGGCCCTGGGCCATGAGACCGCCGCCATCGACTACGCGCTGGGCATTGCCCTGGGCAAGTCGTACGAGCGAGCGCTGGATGCGCTGCGACGCAGCGGCGACCAGGGCTGGCTACGCAGCCAGCGGCCGATCCTCAAAGAACAGTTTCTTCCGCAGATCACGACCTACTTGGAGCGAGGTCGATCAGCGGATCGTGACTCAGCGGCGTTTGTCGATGCGCTGCTCGCCTACTATCGCGAAGACTATGGCCGCGCGATTGAGCTAGCGCAGGCCATCTTTGCCGACTCGCCCTGGGTGTATGAGGCCAAGAAGATCGAGGCCGATAGCGTCCTCGCGCGAGCGAAGGAGCTGCGTCAGGATGGCGACTACGCACGCGCGCAGGCCGAGCTCACCCATGCCCAGTGGCTGTACGGCGAGGCCATCACCATTGGTCGTAGCGACCCCGCGCTGCACGAGGCGCTGGTCGATAGCTGGGATCTGCAGCTGGCGATGGCGCGCGATCGCAACATGCTAAGCCTTGATCTGCTGACGCCGGCCTTGGAAGCCTGCGATCACGCCAGCGCGGCGGCTCCCTACCGCGGCTATGCCTGGGCCAAGCGGGCGTGGCTGTACCAGTATGTCGCGACGCTCACTTCGGAATACCTGCAAGCCGGTATCGCCGCGGCGCAGAAGTCGGTGACGCTGGAGCCCGACGAGTATGGAAACCACGACATCCTAGGTGCCAGCTACCTGGCCGCGGCCAAGCTGCAGATGGGAAGTGGCAAGGATCCCAGCGTCGATCTGCAGCGCGCCAGCCAGAGTCTGCGGCGGGCGCTGGAGCTTCTGCCCGACTTCGCGCCGGCGTACAACAAGCTGGGCAATGTGCACCTGTCGCTGGTCGTGCAGAGCCGGAAGCGCGGACGAGACGTCTACGAAGACTTCTTGGCCGGCGTCGGCTACTACGAGCGCGCCATTCAGCTAAGTCCCGATTCGCTGCTGCCGTATACCAACCTGATCGCCATCTCGTCGCATCGCTTGGATCAGCTGGTCGAAGGCGGACGTTTCGACGATTCGCTGTTCGAGCGGGCCAAGCAGTACCACCGGCAGTGCAAAGCCAAGAACGCTTCGTACCTGTTCTGCGACATCTCGTTTGCTTCGATGCTGGAGCTACGGCTGGCCGCGCACGAGGCGGCTGGCGCTGACATCGCGCAGGACTACGACGACCTGATGGAGATCGTCTCGGCGATTGAGAAGCTACACAAAGACGATGGCTATGGGCTGCGCGAGGCGATGGCTGCCCACACTCTCTTGGCGCAGCATCAGCTACGTGCCCACGAGAACGCGGCGGGTGTGATCAATCGGCTGGATGAAGCGCTGCGTCGCTGCCGGGCGAGTGTCGGTGCCGATGGCTTCTGTGCCGAGGCGGATGTGCGTCGCCTTTGGGTACACGCCGAAGCCGCGCTGGCCGAAGGCGGAGACCCGCTGCCCTGGCTGCGGCAGGCCGCCGATGCCGCCAAACAGTCGATCCTGCTTAGCCCCCATGCCGTCGAGCCGCTGGTGCTGTACGCCGAGTCGCAGCTGCGCATCGCCCGTCGTGAGCCGGGGCTGAAGCTGCGCCGCGACAGCCTGCAGAATGGTCGCTGGGCCACGGATCAGGGGCTGCGCGTTCACGTTGCCATGCCCCAGCTCTTGGTGGTGCAGGGCGAGCTTTTGTACGAGCAAGCCAAGCTTGAGCCAGACCGCGATAAGCGGATTCAGCTGGCCGAGCGGGCGGTGGCCGACATCGATCGCGCGCTGGCCCGAAATCGCTTCCTGCGCCGCGATCACGCGCAATACCTGGGTGCGGCCAAGGCCCTGCTCACAGCCCGCTGAGCGGCGGGGCCCCAGCGCCGACTTCCGGCGTGGATAGTCGTCAAATTGCCGAGGTTTCACCGTAGGATAGAGGCATGCGGCTTTGTGTGATCCTCGCGTGGCTTTGGCTCAGCCTAAGCGCGCTCATGCTCGGCAGAGCAGACGCCGATTCGATCTCGCCTTGGCCATGGGAGCAGCTACAGGGTCTGGTGCAGCAGTCGGACACCATCGTGATTGGGCGCATCAAGGACGTGAAGCCCGGCGAGCCCAGTCAGCTTGGAGCGACCGGATCAGCGACGGTCAGCGTGGGGCAAGTGATCGTGGGGGCAGCACATCTGGCTGGGCAGACGATCACCGTCACGCACAGTGCGGCCGATACCCCCGTCGTCAAGACCGAGACGCAGCGCCTGTTTTTCCTGGCCAGCCGTGGATCGAGCTATCGCCTGTCTTTCTTCCACGCCTACGGCAACCTGCCGATCGAGGGGGAGATGCTTTCGATTTGGCTGGTCGGCAAGGCGCACGGCGACTTTGTCAGCGTCGCCGATATTGTGACGAGGCTGCGGCGCTACGCCCGGCCGCGGGTCAAGTGGACGGCGAACGTACCGCAAAAGGTCGCGCTGGCTGCGCGCGGCATCGAGATCGAGTTTGTCGCCCACAACACCGGGCCCGAATCAGTTCGCCTACCGCTGCCGCCGCACCACTTCGACGCAGTCTGGGCGTTTCGCCTGGGCCCCGATGGCAAGCGAGTGGGCGATGACTGGGCAGGCGTCGGCCACTGGGAGCACCAAAAGACAGCGGAGGCCCTGCCCAACCTCGCGGCCGGAGCGCAGCTGCGCCGTTCCTATGTCATTCCGTTTTCTGCCTTGGGAATCAAAGAGCGCGGCACGTATCGATTGGGTGTCCGCCTGGAGTCACATCGCCACTCCGAAAAAGGCGATCGCGCGGTCAAGGGCATTGACCCCAGCCGTGTCTGGCTGGGTGGCCTGGATCAGTTCTTCGTTGACGTGACCGTGGAATAGGCCGCTAGCGCGGCGCTGCTGCGAGGGGTCGGCGCACGAGATAGCGACCTGCTCTCGGTCGTCGGCCTAGCGTCCGTCCCTTGTTCATCCGCCTATCGCATCGCAGCCCTGGTTTGCGCTTAGCGATAGGAACCCCCAATCACCTGAAAGCCGGTTGAACGCGGGCCGGATACGTCGGCGCGTCGGGAGCTAAAGCTTGCCGGCCACCCACAAAAGGGAGTCACGCAGCAGGCGGTAGGCATCGCTCGTATCGTCCAAGCAGGGCAGACCGCCCCCCACATTGCCGACGTAGTAGTTGATGTCGACGCGGTTATGGCCGCCCGGGCTACCTACCACCACCATGCCGTCTCCAGACGACCAAGTGGCGACCATGCGTCCACCGTTGCGCAGATCGCTCGCGGTCAGGCTGCTGCGGTGATAGCAGGTGGCGCCGGGGGTGGTGCGCAGCGTGCTGACGTTGGCCAGGATGGCGTGCATTTCCAGCTTGCTGCCTAGCTGCAGGTCGCGTGCGTACCGCATGCTGTTCGTGCTGTTGACCAACGAGTAGCGCGTGTAGAAGTCCCCACTCAGCCCGGAATATGAGTAGTTCAAGTAGTAGGGCAGGATCTGCACGACGCCGCCTCCGCGGTCGACATACTGGGCGAGCACATTGCCAAGTCCGGTGGGATCGCTGCAGCCGCGGGAGGTATCGGCCCAGATGACGACGGCCGAGTACTGCAGCAGCGTGCTGAGCGCTGGTGGGGTGGAGCCGACGTCGATGGAATCGACGACGGTCAAGCTTCCCACTGCTTCGAGCTGGCGCTTGACCTCTGCCTTGCCTGCGGTGTCGACGCTGCAGAACAGCGATGCGACGCGGGCGCGGCTGACGGCGACCTCGGTCTCAGCTCGCAGGCCCAGGTAGGTGGCGCTGACCTTGGCCCGCCCCAGGTTCTTGGCCGTTGCTAGCCCGCCGCTCGAAAGCGTAATGACTGAGGTCGCGGGAGCCACATCGGTGGCGCTAAAGGTCGCGCTGGCGGTGACATCCTGCGTCGTCGAGTCGCTGCGTGTGGCGGTGAGCGTGAACTGCTGGCTGGCTGCCGGTTCAAGCACTGGGCGCTGCGGGGACAGATCGATGTGATCGAGGACCGCTGCCGTTACGGTCACCGTGGCCGAGGCCGACTTGCCGGCGTACTGGGCTTGAGCTCGCGCCTCGCCCAGATTGCTGGCTACCGCGAGCCCACCGGTGGAGAGCGCAATAACCGAGGTACCCATGACGTCGGTCGCGGTCCAGGTCAGCCCACTTGTGACGGCTTGAGTGCTGCCATCAGAGTAGGTCGCGACGGCCTGAAAAAGCTGCGAGCGACCGCGCGGCAGGCTGACCGCACTTGGTGAGATCGCGAGCCCCGAAACAACCGCCGCCGTCACGTCCACCGAGGCCGTAGTCGACAGCGCGCGATAGGCGAAGCTGATGGTTGCCGAGCCCACCGAGGTGCCCCGCACCAGGCCATTTGCATCCACGGAAGCCACCCCGCTGCCCGTGCGGTCGGTCGCCGTCCATGCGCCGAGCTTGCTGACATTCAAGCTGCTGCCATCAGACAAACGCGCGGTGGCGGTCAGGGCCTGCGTCAGTCCCTTGGCAATGCTCGCGCTGCTGGGGCTGATGCTCACCGAAACGGGGACGGCGGCGCTGACCTGCAACAAGGTTTCGCCGCTGATGCCAGCGTACTCGGCAGCCACGGTGGCTTGGCCTTCGGCTTCTGCCAGGACGTTGCCGACGCCGTCCACTGACGCGACACCGCTGCCGATCAGATCGGTCACCGACCAGTCCGCGACATCGCTGACATCCTGCGTGCTGCCGTCGGAAAACAGCGCCTTGGCAGCAAATGTCTGCGCCGTTCCCTTGGGCAGGGTGGGGTTGCTGGGGCTGATCGAAATCGCGGTCGGCTTCGGCGCGGTCACTTCCAAGGCCGCGGTGTCGCTCAGCGTCATGTACTTGGCGGTGATGCGCGCCTTGCCGATGTTCTTGGTCGTGACCACGCCGCGCGAGCTAATGACCGCGACGCCAGTGCCGCTGGTGTCTTTGATCGACCAGCTTGTCGTTGCCGTCACGTCCTGTGTCGTCCCGTCGGTGAATGCCGCAGTGGCCTTGTAGCTCTGGGTCAGCCCCTTGGCGACCGTGCTGGTCTTGGGAGTCAGGGTCAGGGCCCGAATGGCGGCACTCGTCACAACGATGACGGTCCCGCGCTCATGCCCCGCGATGCCGGCGGTGACCCGGTAGCGTCCCGGCGTCGCCAGCTCGATCTCACCGTTTCGGAAGGACAGGCTCTGCGAGCCATCGACCGGCGTCACCTGCCATGTCGCTGCAGCCGTACGATCGACCATGCGGCCGCTGGGCAAGACCTCGCGCAGGGTAAACACTCCGGCGGTGCCCTGCGCGATCTGCGGATTGGATGGGGATAGCTGTAGCTCGGGTCCTGATGTGGCCAGCGGGGCGGGCGGCGCCTCGGGGGTACAGGATAGGGTGGCCGCGACACAGGCGAAAAGAACTCCAAGCCAGCGGCGATCACTCGGGCGATTTGGGGACACGCGAACGGGACTCTTCATATGAACCTCCTTTACTTGGGTCAGCAAAAGCGGCCCGCAGTATCGAAGGTCCTGCCCCAAAGAACAATCGGTTGCGCATCGGCTCCTCTTAGGAACTCCTAGCGCTGTCCCGCCGTACTCGCACCGAAGGTCGAGCTGAAGTATCTCCCGTCTTTGTCGTACTTGATGTGAACCATGTCTGGCGTCACGGTCTGCTCCTGCCAGCCATCGGATTTCCACTTCACGCTGTGGGCGGAAGCGGCGATGTCGGCGCGGCTGAGGCGCCCTTTGATGAGTGTGTGCAGGAAGTCTCGGTGGGCTTCGCAGTCCGCGTATCCGTCTTTCATGTAGCCGATGGTGACTGCGCGATCGACGACCAGATATGCGCCCCCAAAAAGAGTCAGGAGCCAGCCGCCGAGCAGCACGAAGAAGGCAAGCTTCCACTTGTTCATGGCGTCTCCGTCTTACGCAACCTCTGGCGGACTCGCGGGCGATGCTGTGGCCGGCAGGCGGTCCATGATCATCGCGTGCTGCACTTCTAGGCGGCGCAGGATGTCGATCATGACTTCGTCTTGCTGCTCTAGGTGCCGCATGATCGCGGAGACTTCTTCTTCGGCCTTCATGTTGACGAAGTAGTCCTGCTCAGCCATCAGGCGATCCTTCGCGGCCTGGCGGTTCTGCGACATCATGATGATGGGGGCGGCGTAGGCGGCCTGAAAACTCAGCGCGAGGTTGAGCAGGATAAAGGGATAGGGATCCCAGTGGCGCATCACGCCGATGACGTTGAGCGTGATCCATACACTCAGCACCAGCGACTGCGACACGATGAACGTCCAGCTTCCCATGACGCTCGCCAGGGCATCGGCGACGCGCTGCCCGCGGGTTAGACGGTCAGCGTGGACCGTGTTGGTGTTGCTAATTGGCTTGTGCTGATGGCTGTGGCGGATGCGGCGCTTCACCCAGTTATCAATGGGCGTCAGCTCGCTGGAACTTGCAGGCGTCGTCATCGGGGCTCCTCGTCGGGGCTGGGCTGCGCAGGGGCGTCAGCCTGGGGGAGTTCGTGTAGCAGCTAGGCACGCGCAGCGGGCAAAAAAAGTCGCTGTGCAACGGACTGCTGCGCGCGGCGAGAGAGCCGGGGCCACGCTCACTCTGCGAGCCTTCTTTGCTCTGCGAGTCGGCCTAGAACATGCGGCCGCTGTCGACGCGGGTGTGGGGGGCGAGGCGGGCGTTCCAGGTGGCGGCGGCGCGGCGCGCGAAGTCGATGCAGGCGGCGGTGGTGCGGTTTAGCTGCGGGGCAAGCGTCGGGTCGGGGTGGCGACCATAGAGCAGGCACAGCACGTCAGCGGCGCGCTGGGCGCTGCTCTCGTGCTCATCGCTGGCATCGTGTCCAGCGGGGCCTTCGACTTCGATGCTGTGGCGGAAAAAGAAGGCGGCGGGGGCGCGCACGATGCGATGGGCTAGCTCGCGGTCGGGAACCTGGGTCATGAACAACAGGGCGAAGTGATCGGCTGCGTCTTCTTCGCGACCGGCAACTGGGATACTGAGGTTTTTGATCAACGCATGCGCCATCTCGTGCAGCATCGCGAACATCAGGAAGGCGCGCGTCGCGGAGTCGATCTCGAACCACTTTGCCCGCGGTTTACCGAGGAGCTGATTGACCTCGGGAATGAGCTCGTAGCACACGCGAATGTGGTTCTGGCGGCGGGCGTAGTGGAGCCCCGGGGCCCCGCACCCCTCGACGATGACCGGGGTGCGCAGCGACTCGATGTACAGCACCTGGCTGAGCAGGACTCCGATGTTGAGCGGATTGAACTTTTCACCCAGCTCAACCATCCGCGTATAGATCGGTCGCAGCGTCGGCGAAGTCGGCGGCCGCAGCACAATCGGGAAGGAGTTTGGTAGCGCTTCGATCTCGGCCATCGTCAGGTGACGCCGCCCGCTCTGCGCGGAAGCTGGCCTGCTCGCCGTGAGGGGGGCGATGAAGGCAAATAGGAGGGCCGTAAATAGGAATGATCGAATTAGGAATGATCGAATTAGGAACGGCGGGCCCAAGATTAGAAAACGGGGGAGGCGCATCATTTAGAGTCTCCTGCCCCCAGGATCGCCGAGCCGTGTGACGATCTCAAGGGCCGGCGGTGTGCCGAGGGACAACGCATAGGTCCTGGGAATCGTGGGGGGATGTGAGCCACATAGAAGGGGGTCTTCTTTGCCAAAGAAGGACGCCGTGAACTGCCGTTAAAAAGCGGGTTCCTATTTCTTATTGCTTGTTGGACGGATGGGAACCGGGCGCGCTCGCACGAGCAGAGACTCGACGGCGGCGAAGAGGGAGAGCTCCCCCAAGGACGCGCTTGGGAAGCAAGCACCCTCTAGGACATCAGGTCAGGACATCGGGCCAAGACTTCGGAATGGCCGATTCGGACAGCAGCTTAGGGTAACACGGAGGGGCTAGCGCGGCGGGGCAGGGGGCGGCTCGTCGAGGGCAGGCAGGACGCGGACTGAGATCTGACTGGCGAGCGTAGGCGTGCGGTGCAGGCGGTGGCGGGTAATCAGGTAGTCGGCGGGACCGACGTGGAAGAGGTTTTCGAGGTAGCGCTGGGGGTTGCGGTCGATAAAGGGGAAGAGGCTTGACTGCACCTGCACGACGAGGCGGTGCTTGCGCTGGAAGGTATGGAAGACATCGTTGAGCGCAAAGCGGACGCGGGTCGGCTGTCCGGGGAAAAGCGGCTTGGGCTGGCTGTAGCTGTCGCGGAAGCGCGCACGGAAGGGCTCGACGCGGATCAGGGTCTGCTGCCCGCCCCGTTCGGGGGTGTCGGGGACCTGCGGCGGGTTCTCGTCGATGATCTTGACGATGTAGTCGGCATCGCTGCCGTTGGTCGAGACCCACAGCGTGGCTTCGACGGGGCCAGCCAGGGTGAGATCGCGGGTCAGCGGCTCGCTGCGGTAGGTGAGGACATCGGGGCGAGCCGATGCGAAGCGCTGATCAGTCGCGACGCTGCGGCGCGGACAGCCCGAGGCGGCGTCGGCAGAGCAGGGCACGGGATGGGTGGGATCACTCTCGTATTCGTCGTAGCCGGGATCGGTGGATGGGGCGCTCGCGGGGGGCGCGGACGTCGGGGCCGGCGGGGTGAAGCTCAGGCTGCGGGCCGGTCCGAAGAACAGCGTCTTTTCCTGCGCAGAGGGGGGCGGCCAGGCCGGAAAGTGCCCCCAGCGATTGGCGCCAGTCTCAAAGACCAGGGCGCCGCTTAGGTCGGGGGCCGGGCCGGCTTTGAGGTGATGCTTGAAGAAGCCCAGCTCGACGCGGCGGAAGGTCTCGCTGGTGGCAAAGCCAAAGTCGCTATCGCCCAGCGCCGCACCGTCGGTTCCCGACCAGCCGCCGTGAATCCAGGGGCCCATCACCAGCGTGGCGGCGATGCCGGGGTTCTGCGCGCGCAGCGCGGCATAGGTGGCGAGCGCGCCGTACAGATCCTCCATGTCGAACCAGCCGCCGACGACGAGCATGGCCGCCCGGACGCCGCGCAGGTGGGGCAGGAGGTTTCGGCTCTGCCAGAAGGCGTCGTAGTTGGGATGGGTGACGATGTCGTTCCAGAACGGCACCGGGCCGGCGAAGCGCTTGAGCGCCGCGGAGATCGGGCCGAGCGATAGGAAGTACTGGTAGCGATCCGGTGTGCCGAAGTCGAACGGCTCCCACTTTTCGTCGTCGGTCGGGGTCTGGCGCGTGCGGCCAAAGACCGGGAAGAATTCAAACGACTGTTCGAGGTTGAAGGCGCCGTGGCGGTGAACATCGTCACCACGGAACCAGTCGGCGATCGGGGCCTGCGGCGAGACGGCCTTGAGCGCGGGGTGCGAGTCAATGGAACCGGCCGAAGCATAGAAGCCGGGATACGAGATGCCCCACATGCCGACGCGACCGTTGTGATGGGGGAGCCGCTTGATCAGCCACTCGATCGTGTCGTGGGTGTCTGAGGACTCGTCGATGTCGCGGGGGCTGGCCTTGCCCGGATGATGTGGCCGCATGTTGACGAACTCGCCCTCGGACATGTGACAGCCGCGCACGTCCTGGAAGACGAAGATGAAGCCCTCGCCCTCGTACTCTTCGAAGGGGCCGAGGCGGTCTTTGTAGCGGTCGGCGCCGTAGGGTGCGACGGAGTACGGCGTGCGGACGAGCAGGATGGGATAGCGTCGGCTCGGGCTGGCATCGAGCGGGGTGTAGACCGACGTGAACAGCGTCACACCGTCCCGCATCGGGATGCGTAGCTCGTGCTTGCGATAGTGGCTGCGGATGAAGGCGGTGCGAGCCGGTGAGCGCGCGCCTTTGGGCTGCTTGCCATCGGCAACCGCTTGCTGTGAGGGCAAGGGTGAAAGCGCACCGCCGGTCCCAGGGCTGGGAGCTGCGTCCGACCCAGGAGCCGACCCAGGAGCCGACCCAGAAGAACGATTGGCGGCCAGTCCAGAGGTCAGCATGCCCAGCGCCAGAGCGACGCGACCGGCCGCGGTGGCGGTCCGGTGCGTGCGTCGGCGTGTGGCGGCGGAAGCGGCCTCAGGCGAGGCCAAAGGCGAGGGGCAGGGGGCGGACACGGTTACTGAACGACAGCGGCGCGGCGACGGCGCGAGCGACGGAGGACGAGGGCACAGGCCGCAAGGCCGAGCCAGCCGAGGGCGCGCGGGCTACCAGGCACCCCGCCGGGCGTGACGCTGCAGCCGCCGTCTTTGGCTGGCGCTTCGTTGGTCACCTGAGCCGTCGCCTGGTTGTTGTCGGGCATCGGGTCGTACTCGGCGGCCGAGACCTGCGCAATGATGGCGAAGGCGGGGGTGGCGCGCGGCGGCACGATGCTGGCAGCCAGAGCCGGCGAGACGCCCTTGTCGAGTCGCTGCCGCTCGCAGGTGGCGCCGGTGCCCATCGATGTACAGGCCCAGCCGTCGCCACTTACGCTCTGCACCGAGGCGGTCTCGGGAATGTCGATGCGCACTCGCACAGCCGAAGCCGGCGTGTCGCTGGCATTGCGCACCGAGAGCAGGAACGACACCGGCATCAGGCCGCGCGTTGATGCAGTGGGCGGCACAAGCTGCAGCGAAAGCTCCGCTTCCACGCGGCACTGACCAGCGCGGCAGGTGCCACCGCTGCACGCCGTGCCGGCCGCGACAAAGCCATCGGTGGGGCAGGCAGCGGCGCTCCCCGTGCAGGCTTCTTCGACGTCACACTCAGATGCGATGGGACGGCAGACGGTGGCCACCGGCTTGAAGGTGTCCTTCGGGCAGCCGGCGCTCAGGCCCGTGCAGGACTCAGCCACGTCGCAGGCTCCGGCGACCGCGCGGCACTCGGTACCGGATGGCTTGAAGGCATCGGTCGGGCAGTCGGCGTCGCCCCCGCTGCAGAACTCGGCGGCGTCGCAGGCATCGCTGGCGTTGCGGCACATGCTGGTCTTGGGCTTGAACGTGTCGGTCGGGCAGTCGATGCCGGTGCCGGTGCAGGTCTCGGCGACGTCGCAGGCGCCGTTGGCGGCGCGGCACTCCATGGTCTTGGGCAGGACGGCATCGGTGGGGCAGCCAGCGCTGGTGCCGGTGCAGGACTCGGCCGCATCACAGGGGCCGGCGGCCGCGCGGCAGGTCGTGGTCTTGGCTTTGAAGCTGTCACTGGGGCAGGCCGGGCCGGTGCCGGTGCAGTACTCTCCGACGTCGCAGATACCGGCGGCAGTGCGGCACTCGCTGGTGTTGGGCTTAAACGAGTCAGTGGGGCAGAGGATGCTGCTGCCGTTGCACTTTTCGGCGACGTCACAGGCCCCGACCGAGGCGCGGCACTCGGCGCCGCTCGGCTTGAGGTTATCCGATGGGCAGGTGGCGCTGCTGCCGGTGCAGTACTCGGCCACGTCGCAGGCCCCAGCCGCGCTGCGGCACGACGTGGTGGCGGGCTTGAAGGTGTCGGTAGGACAGCTTCCCGACACGCCATCGCAGGTCTCGGCGACGTCGCAGACGCTGGTCGCGGCGCGGCAGGTCGAGCCCATCTTGGCCATCGTGCAGGTGCCGTTGGTGGTTCCGCCAGCAGCGACGCTGCACACCTGGCAGTCGGCGACGCCACCACCGCAGGCCGAGGCACAGCAGACGCCGTCGGCGCAGAAGCCGCTCGTGCACTCGACGGCGCTGACGCAGGCCTGGCCATTGCCCTTGGTCATGCTCAGCGAGAAGCCGATGACCACGCCCGAGCTGAGCTTGCCCGGCAGGTTGGAAAACGGCGCGCCGACCAGCGCTAGGTCGCCATCGATGCCGACGCCGCGGCCAAAGTTACCGTCTGCCCCGACGAGCGGCGAGATCAGCTGCTGCTGCTGCGTCCAGGTCGTGCCCGAGCGTCCAAAGAGATATGCCGCGCCGCCGGTGGCATTGCCATCGGCCCCGACGATTGCGGTATTGCTGGTTCCCGCCAGGGCAACCGCGATGCCGAAGCCTTCATCAGCCAGCGCGGTGGTCGGAGTGAGCTTCTGCTGTTCGCTCCAGCTAGTGCCGGTGCGCTGAAAGACGTAAGCAGCGCCTGAGTTCGACTTGCCACCGACGTCCGCCTGGTCCGCTCCGACGATCGCGGTGTCGTTGACCAGAGCCACCGCGCCGCCGAAGTCATCGGTGCTGGCGGCATCGCTGGCCGACAGCTTCTGCTGCAGCGACCAGGTCATGCCGGCGCGCAGGTAGACGTAGGCCGCTCCGGCGCTGCTCTGCCCGGCGACGTCCGCAAAGGGAGCGCCAAACAGCGCGCTGTTGCCGGCCAGGGCCACCGACTGTCCCGCATGATCGCCGCCCACTCCGTCGCTGGGCGCCAGCTTCGCCTGCTGCGTCCAGGTGGTGCCGCTGCGGCTGTAGACATAGACCGCGCCACGATCACCATCGCCCATGACGTCGGCGTAAGGCGCACCGACCAGGACCGTATCGCCATCGACGGCCACGCTCTCTGCGAAGGAGTCATCGGCCGCGGCATCGGCTGCCGTCAGCTTGGCCTGCTGCGTCCACATCGTGCCCGAGCGGACGAAGACATAGGCGGCACCGGCTGCGCTCTTGCCACCCACGGTTGCCGCCACGGCACCCACGACAGCCGTGTTGCCCGAGAGCGCGATCGAGTAACCAAAGGCGTCATCGGCTGCGCCATCGCTGGCCACCAGCTTGGCCTGTTCGGCCCAGGTGGTGCCAGAGCGAAGGAAGACATAAGCGGCACCAGCACCGCTCTTGCCACTGACCGTGGCTTGCCAAGCGCCGACGACGGCCGTCGTGCCCGAAAGAGCCAGCGAGCGACCGAACAGATCATTGGCCGCGGTATCGCTGCCCAGAAGCTGTTGATCGAGCGTCCAGACCAGCGGGTCGACCGTAATCGGATACTCCGCCCCATCGTCATCGACGCTGATCTGGATGCGCTGATCCGCGACGGCGAGGCGAGTCGGCAGGGCGCGGCCGCGGGCATCTTTTGCAAAGACATCGGAATAGCGCAGCCAGCGGCCCGACGCGGCATCGGCGAGCTCGACATAGCTGCTGGCGGCATCGCCGCTTCCGTGCAGGCTGGGCGTGACCCCTCCGCCTACGCTGACTTCGAAGCGCAGATCACTGCCAGCACCGCAGTCGGGCCGCTGAGCGACGGTGAAGCCCTGCTCGACACCCAGAGGTCCGTTTACGTACCACTCGTCTAGACCCGGCCGCTCGAACGCGACACGGTTGCCCTGCGTCTTCATCGTCGCGGCGGCCAGCTCGCTCACCGCCCCCTCGCAGCCAAAGCCCGCCAGGGCTAGATCCAGCGTGCGATGCTCATCACCTCGCTCGCGCGCGCCGAGTCCAGCCTGCACGCGCAGACCGCCCCGTCCCTTGACCGCGACGGCGCTCAGGCGCTGGCCCGGGTTCTGCGCCACCAGCTCTGCTCCCCGGCTCTGCACGCGGTATTCAGCCCCCGCGTCGGCCTGCATCGCCGCGATATAGGCCGCGCGCAGGGCAGGGGAAGCCGGCATGCCGCTCGCCTCCTCGGTCGGTGCAGCCGGGCTCGGGCTCTCGGGAGCCGCAGTCGACACTCGCGGTGCAGGCGGTGCCTGGTTGCACGAAGTGCCCGCCGCGGCCAACACCAGCAGGGACGAAAGACCACAAAACACGGACGGAAGCGTGAACATGTGACGACGAGGGATGGGCGGCATGGGACGCAAAACCTCCAATCAATCCGCCAGCAAGCCGCGGGCGGGCGCCCACCATAGTCAAGCCGCAATGCAAAAGTCTAGGAGCGTATGTCGGCGACAACACAGCCCTTCGCGGATTTGTGCGCGGGGCTCGCGCCAATGGCGATATTCTCCGCGCATGCGTCTCGTCCGATCGTGGCTCCCCCGGGTCTCCCCTCTTCTCATCGTGGCCCTTGCTGGATTTAGCTGCACCAGCGAAGGCCTCCAAGCGCAAGTGCAGCACTTTGATCCGCCGAGCTCGACGGTCCTGCCGGGCGTAAACTCGCTCATCACCGTCGTAAACCTCGATAGCGAGCCGGGTGTCTGCTACAGCACCGACGGCAGTACGCCGGCCTGGAACGACGGCAACTGCGGTCCGAAGCTGGAAGCCAATCGCCAGATCGCGGTGCCCAACTGCGGCTTCAACCTGATCCGCATCGCCTGGTCATCCGGCACTGACGAAGCCAGCTACAAGGTCGAAAGCGAGGCCTGCAGCTCAAGCTGCGCGCCCGTCGTGCCTTGGTCAAATCAGGATCTCGCGGTGGCCATGGCCAAGTGGACCGACGAGATCAAGTGCACGCTGAATAGCTGCCAGAACCCCGGCGGCACCGGCAGCTGGAGCGGCAAGTGTGACGGCGGTGGCCAGGTGGATTGGAACGTCAGCCTCAACGGCTTCCGCGCCATCAGCGCCTTCACCTACACCGGCTGTACCCACGCCGTCACCATCGATGTCGATGAGGGTGGCAAGCGCGTGCAGCGCAAGATCAACTTGGTGGTGAGCGGCAAGCTGATCCAAGACACCGACTTCAACGGCAACGGCAACGAAGGCGGCACCGTCACCGTCACTGGCGATTACAACGGCACCGTCATCTCGCGCATTGTGCTGACCGACAAGCTGCGCGGCGGCGGCAGCTTCGATGCCGCCTGCAGCAGCGATCCGTTTGGTGACAAAGAGTGCGCTCCCGGCGGCGCCTCCATCGCCTTCGACTTCCCGAACTGGAGCTGTCGCGGCGGCATCTGTCCCGTCGCTGCCGCCGGATCCTGCAAGAAGCCCGACACCGACACCGATGGCATCGACGATGCCGAAGACAACTGCCCGATGGTCAGCAACACCGACCAGGCCGACATCGACCGCGATGGCGTCGGCGACGTCTGCGACAGCGAGCCGGGCTTCGTCCTCATGCGCATCAAGTACAACAGCCGCTGCCTGACCCTGGGCAACAAGCGCGTCGAATCGACCAGCACCTGCGCGCCCGCCGATCCCAAGCAGCAGTGGAAGATGTTCGCCGACGGCACCGCCTTCGGCTTCCGCAACCTCGGCAACAACGAATGCCTCAGCCAGTCCGGCATCCTCGCCGGCCCCTGGACCGTCATCACCGCCCCCTGCGACGGCAGCGACAAGCAGCGCTGGAAGCTAGAGACCTACACCCAAGGCGGCACCGACCAGAACTACCCCCTGCGCATGCACAACGTCGCCGAAAACTTCTGCATCTACACCGACCTCACCGGCCTGACCTACGGCACCGTCGCCAACTGCGACCTCCTCGGCACCCAGGACAACCGCAAAGTCGGCCTCTACCCCGGCGGCGCCTTCAATCAGCCGCCGTATAAGCCGTAGCGGCGGGGGGGGGGCTCACAGCGCGGCCTACGACTTCTTATACAAAGCAAAGACCTGCCACTGCACCGCTCCGTGCGTGGTCGCTTCGTACCCATTGGTTATCGGCACACTGACAGAAGCTCCAATTCGGATTAATGCGGCACTGCAAGTCCCTAAGACACCAGACGCAGCTGCGGTCTTGACCACAGATAGGCTAGCTGCGGTTGTTGTGCCATATTCACTCATCGCCTTAACGGAATTTGCTGGACCTTTGTATGTGACAATATTGTAGCTGAATCCCCCACCGTCTAGCGCGAAGTCACACTGCACCGACAGATCATACATCATCGCATCCGTGGGTCCTAAGCTCTCGCACTCAGGATCCATGTTAATCACGGTTGTCGGCGGAAATTTTAGGACTGGTTTGTGTACCTTTACTGTTGGACGGCGATTATCGATTCGTATTTTGTGTGAGAACGCTCTTCTGGTTACTTCTTTGCTGCTGTCATCTGCGCGATAGAATTTGACATGCAACTCGAATAGCCCACTCTTTCCTTGCAGTACCTTGTGTGTGTCAATGACTGCTCCAAGGTTAGGAAAATACCATTTCCCTGGGTCATTGCGAATTTTGTATTTGGATCCCTGCGAACGAGTATATTCCTGTTCTCCATTGTGCAGATCACTGAATGGATCAACCACTGGATATCGTGTCTTTCCATCAGCATCCAGGAAAAATACCTCATAATAGCCAATGTCGTCACCAAGCAAATGGTTGATCATCAGGGAAATTGTATCTCCGAATGGAATGTCTTTTACGTATAATGGCCAACTGGGTAGTGCGCTGGTATTGGCTAGCCCGGTCGATTTGTCGATAACCTCCACTTCTGTCTTCTTACCTGACCCATCATCAATCTTGGTGAGAAACGGCACGAAACCAATTCCTTGCACCGCATATTCTGAGCTGAAGTTTGGATCGAGTCGTAGTGAACCGATTTCATTTTTGCATATTATGTAAAGTTGGGTCGGGCTAGCAACTAAGACAGTTCTGGGGTTAGGGATTCCAGAATAACTAGCCTCAACAGTTGCGCTCTTCCCATCCTCACTAATGGTGAGCCGTAATACTTGATTATTGTCGGGACTGGGCATATAAAACGCCGTTTGCGTGGAGTCAGTCCAGGTCAGATCCCAAAGTTTACCGATAGGCGCCGTGTAGGGAAGGCCATCTTGCTTTTTCAAAGTAATGGATGTCAATGTAGGCATGCAAGGCTTCGACAAATCTGTGATGTCGGCAGTCAGCACAGATAGATTTGTGATCATAGAACTATGATCGGCAACAATCAGCTGGATTTGGCCGAAGAACTCCCTGGGAACGGCTGGGTTGCGCCGCACCAATAGGCTTGTCACATTAGTCAGAGTTCCTCGGGGTAATACGAAATACGTGTCGAGAGTTGGGTCGGATACGCTCAGGATGTGGACATTGTCGCCTTCCGCTACGAAAAATAGATCCCCATATACTGCGATTTGGCCGATAGTTGTCCCTGCCCGAGGGGAGGCAAGTGGTTCTGCTTTGACTATATTGGGAAATTTTCCAGACGTTGCCCCATAAATTGGTGATTCGCGCTGATATAATCTTAACACATAATTGCTTGTGTCACTACTTGCCAATACGGCAGATTGAAGGCCCGCCGCGGGGCGGCTTGCTAGCCTCGCATGAAGATAAGAACTGGATCCGGATTTTCCGCTACCTCCACATTCGCACAAGCGTCCCTGTACTGACCATGTTTGGTACCTCAATATCCAT
>CALFYE010000265.1 GCA_937952145.1 uncultured Myxococcales bacterium | reverse complement strand
CGCGCTGGAGACCGCGACGATGCGGCCCAGCCACGAAGTGTGCATCGGGCTGCTGAGTGTTAAGGGGCTGGCGCTGCAGGAATCAGACGTGACGGCGTTTCTGCGTCCGGCGGAGCCTGGAGACGAAGGCGAAGCGGCCCCGAACCCGCACTCCTCGGGGCAAGCGGTCCCCATCCCCCGACCATATCCCCGAACCGCCGGGTCGGCCGATGAAGCGGCGAGCCGTCCTCCCATGGCTGGGCGAGCGAATGCCGTCTCTCTGGAGCACGCGGCCAGCAACCCCGTTGTGGCAAGTATTCGAGTGCGAGTGTTCGCGAACGGGAAGGTGTGCATAGAGATGGGCCCCCCCGCCCGCAAGCCGATTCAAAGGACCGGCCCCGAGTAGGTATCGCCGCGGCGCTCTCCACGCTGCACACATGAGACCACCCGCCTCGACTCTTCATCACGTCACCTAACAGATACTGACCTACTTTGGCAGCGCAACGAGTGCCGCGGAATGGTCATCAGTTCCGTAGCAGCCTCGGGAACCTACGCATCCGCTGAGAATCACTAGATCCGATTTTTCCAGCGACACTGTCGGAGGTACGGATGGCGGAGAGCCGGCACACATGTATGATATTTTCTCCGCGTGTGCCGATGGATATCGAATTAAAAACCTTGGAGATCGCTGTATCCGCCAGCGATGGTAGCTGCGACCGGCAGTCCACCCCCGGCACCGAAGGTCATGACGTAGCCGCTTGGCTTGAGGTGGCCTTTGAGGATCTCGTCCTGCACGAACTTGTTCCACTTATTGCCGTCATCAAAACATGGAGTGTTGAAGACCACCTGGACGCCTAGCGTGACGAACTCTCCGCCCTCTACTGCGACTGCCATGTCACAGCCCCCCAGGTGTCCCGGCTCCTGGGTCCACAGCCCGAGCTGGACGTCGACCGAGGCATCGGCGACCGCGCCCGCCTCACCGCCGACAGAGGTGTACGCCTTTATCGGCGTACCAGATGGAATGCCGATGTACAGACCGCTGCCAACGTCGGCTCCCGCTCCCACAGCAGCTCCTGCCGCAAGTCCCATCGAGAATGTGTACGGCCTATAGATCTCCTCGTCTTGCGGGATTCCTGCCCCAAAGCTGTCTAGCTTGTCTGGTGTGCCAGGCGCGTTTGGCTTCCCCAGGGCGTAGAGCCGCTGCGTATGAGGGCTCGTGCGGACCGTCGCCAGATCTTGTTTGGCGCGGCTGCGCTCGGTGCGTGGATCCGCCATCCGTAAGATCGTAGCGCGCATGCTCGCATCTTTTACCAGCGCGCCGCCGGAGCTCGCTAGAATCGACAAAATCTGCTTCCGATCAGCGACTGCGCCGCGGGCGATGCTGCGGAGCTGTTTGGTTATTGCGTCGGTGAGCCGCTGCTCGAAGAAATCGCCCATGCTGTCGAGCTGCTTCTCCACATTTGCGGGGAGTTTTTCGATCTGCTTGCCTACCGCTTCGGCGATCGGGTCCGCTTTCTTGGCAACGTCTTCCGCTTTGTCTTTCGCCTTCTTGGTCTCTTTTTTCACCTTCCTGACGACCTTCTTGGTGAAGTTCTTGATGCTGAAGGCGGTGGCGGGGCCTGCCGCCAGCATACCCGCAGTGCTTAGTAATAGGGTTAGTGTCAATGCTCGCAGTGTACGCATGTCGAGTTCCTTTGGCGTGCTCTGTCTGTAGAGCTGCGGCGCCGGGTTTCAGTAAATCATGGCGGGAGCGCAGCGATTGTTCCGACAGTCGGCGGACCTGGCCTCTCGCCGCGCGCATCCTTCGGCAAGGCAGCTCGGCGGATGGCGGCAGGTCTTCTTATATTCGGCTTCGTAGGCGGCTACGTGATCGCGACGAATTGCATGGGAGATCGGAAGAGCGTCGTGTAGG
>CALFYE010000264.1 GCA_937952145.1 uncultured Myxococcales bacterium | reverse complement strand
CGTCGTCGACGAAGGCGCGATACGCCAGGATGCCGGGGTGCTGCCCGATTTCGGCGAGCGTCCGCGCTTCGCGTCGCGCTGCCCGATGAAGCTGTGCGCGCCTTTCGGCGGAGGTGGCGGCCGGTACGAGGTAGCTGCGCACGCGGGCTTGGTCGCGCTCGACAGCTGCGTTCTTCGCGAGATGCTCCTGATAGCCTTCCCCATCGTCGACAAGCTCGCCGAGCTGGTAGCCGCCTACCATGCGCGCCGTCGCACTCGGGCGCAGACCGAGGCGATGGGCCGCTTGGAGGAGCTGCTTCATCATCGACCGGTTGACGATGCGACGCGCGTCGCGGCCATCGAATCCGTTGACGAGTTTGCTGCCGACGTCCTTCGGGAGCAGGAGCCAAGGCGGCCGGCCGCCATCGAGCCGCACGTCAGTGACGTTGGAGAGAAAGACGGCGGCATGGACGTAGGGGCGGTCGCTGCCAAGCTGGCGTTCTAAGAGATCGGCGAGCACCTTGGCCTTCAAGTTGGCGCCGGGGTACGGGCACTCGAGGGTGCGCCGGCGCCCCTCATCGGAGAAGGTCCAGTCCACGATGTCGCCCGTCAGGATGCCCGGGTGGCTCTTGATCTCGACGAGGAACAAGCCCTGGCGCGACAGGAAGAGGAGATCAATTTCGTAGAGCCGGCCCGACGCAGGGGCGTAGAGCTCGTGGAGCTCCCAGGCCTGATGGGGATCGGTGTCCGATAGGGACTCGTGCCTGTAGACGAGTTCGAGCGCCTGCCGCTCCCACGGGTAAGGCGTCGGGCGACCTCGATGGATGCGGCCCTCGGAGAACGCCACGCTACTTGTCCCCTACGCTATGCGCGAACTCTGCGGCCTCGGGCTCGGCGTCGGGTGAGACCACGGCCGCGTCGATGTGGGCGAAGCCAGCGGCACGCAGCGCACTCGTCGCGTCGGTACCTGGGCGAACGATAACCGTACGACCGCGCGTGTTGAGCAAAACAGCCGCGAGGCTGGCGAGCTGTCGGAACGTTGCCTTGTCCGCGACTGCCACCACCTGATCAGTCCATGAAAGCGCGCGGTCTTCAGCGAATACCTGAGCGGCGGCGAAGAGCGCCGCGCCTCCGGCAATGACAAGCTTAGTCGCCGGCGTGAGCGGAGGGACCGAAATATTCTCCAACTTGATGCCGAGCACGGCAGCAATACGGTCCAAGGTTGCCGGCCCATCGGGTTCAGCGAGCAGTCGCTTTGCGGTTTGGTCGTCGATTGTGCCCCAATCCGGGCCGAAAGGCTCATCGTCGGCGAGACCCAGGAACCCGAAGCACTCCGCCGGGGAGAACGCGGCCCCCCAGGATCCGGCTGCGTCGCGAAGCAGGATGTCGATGCGATCGCCGGCCCTGAGCGCCCCGGCGAACTGCACCCAGCGCGCCTCGGCGTCGCTGCCAAAGCGGCGCGCTGTGCGCTCCCGCGCATCCAGTGCGCGAAGACCGAGGACCGCGGCGCCGTAGAACGCCGCGCGTTCATGGGAGGTCAGTGGACTCGTCACTGCGAAAGCTCCTCACTTTGTGCGACTTTGGGCAGAGTGAAGATCCCGTCCGACATAGAGCGAAGCTCCGACAGCAGTTGGCAGAAATTGCAGGCGGTCGCCACAGTACATCTGGACTGGGCTGCCCTACAAGGGCGGCCGGTCGAACACACAAATGAAAAGCCCGAAATCGGTTTTCGTGCATGCTGGTCAGCGCATCGATAGGCACGACCTTATACTCTAGCCGCTGAACCGCGGTCTTCGACCGACGAGCCTAGCAGTGGCCGCGGCTGGATGGCATGGCGGGGGCCCGACAGCTGTTTAGAGTAGATCGCGGCCCAGCGATAGCCGTCAAGCTCCGCCTGCCCTGCGGCAGTGGCTAGCTGCTGCATCGTCTCCCTTGGCGCCGTCAGCGGCTCATGCTACGTCGGCCTGCACCATGGACAACGAACGGCCCGACGTTCATCCACCCCGGTACGTCGCCGCCACGCGGCCGTCCCGTGGCCGGGAGACGAGCCGACCTGCACTCTCCGGCTGGCGTCTGGGGGCGGTGGTTCTCCTTGGTGTGCTTGCATCGGTGCCTGCACTGGCCCAACCCACGACTCCGGCGCCGGCCGCTCCCCGTCCCTTGAACCCCGTCCTCAGCGGCGTGGGAGGGAGCTGTGGCACCCAGTTCGCTCCCTGTCCAGCGATCTCCCGGCTGGGCTTGTTCGTCTGGCTCAGCGGTCAGTACCTGGGCACCGGCCTTGGCGGCAACCCGCACGCCTCGACCCTGGGCGGCTCGGTCGATATCGCCATGGAAGTCGCCAGCCGGGTCGCGGTCAGCGCGAGCCTCCCCGGCGCGCTCACGCGCATCCAAGGGCAGCATGGCGAAGAGATCTGGGGCATCGGGGGGCCATTGGAGGCGCGCGCCCGCGTGCGGCTCGGTCCGGCCTCGCCTGGTTTCTACTCGGTCGATACGCGGCCGCGCTGGTCTTCCGTAGTCGAGGTCCGCACGCAGTTCCTCATTCCGGGGCTGGACGGCGACGCCAAATACGCAGGGAGAGTCCAGCGTGGCTTCGTGCAGCCTGCGGTCTATGGAGCCGGCGAGCTGAACGTGTGGCGCGTCCAGTTCGCTCCGGGCATCGGCATCCTGGTCGGCGATCGCCAGGCCCACGCGGACTTGAGCCTGCGGGTGAGTGTGCAGCTCCTGGATCGGCTTTATGGGGATGTCGAGGTCCTGCGCCGCCAAGCGCTCGGCGTCCCCGCTGAACCTGGCCGTTGCCAATCGGCCTGGATGGGAGTGGTGGGGGCGCGCGTGCAGTTTCGCCGGGGCGTGTTCATGAACGCCCGCTACCTCGGTGGTCAGGGTGACTGCGTGCCGCAGAACGCGGTGCAGCTCAATCTGGGCCTGGCCTTTGGCGAGGGGCTCCTGCGCATCCCGACGCCCGAGGAGGTGGGGTTTATCAAGAAGTGGCACGCGCTGCTGATGGGCATGATCGATCCGGTGCTGGACTGCCAGGGAATCCTACGAGCCGACGACGGAACTCCGATGTTCCGCTTCGGATACCCTGACCCTCGCAACCCCAGCATCATCCGGCGCAACAACGTTGAGTACCACGTCGGCGAGCACTTTTGGGAAAAGGACGGCAATCTCTACCGAGAGAGCGATCTGACCCATCCGGTTCTCGATGTGCACGGCGAGTCGCCGCTGACCTTCGCCGAGCGCGCGGTCATGCACGACTGTCCGACGCTACCGGGGCTCGGTTCGCCGTGCCGGGTGGCGCTGGATCTACCGAGGCTGCGCCATGATATCGAGCACGCGAGCAGCCCGATGCAGCTCATGCTCAATGAGGATGCGCAGCTCCTAGCCTGTCTTGCCCACTTATCCCCGCTCAAAGCAGCGTCGGCGGTCGCGTCGATTCGGGCCGCGCTTGGACCATTGATTGACAAGCTGCCGCAGGTCGCCCGATGGCAGAACCCAGCGACGCCTGAAGACCGGATTCCTCGCGCGCGACCCGTTGAGGCTGCGCCGCTGCCTGTGCCCCCGGCGACACAGAGCAGACCGCCCATAGCGACTGCGCCCTTGCATGCTGCCAACCCCGACCGAGGCTTGGGCAGTGTGCTGCTACGTAAGCTCGGGAGAACCAGGAAGACCGATAATGCTGGCGCATCCGCGAGCGTCCTGCCCCATCTGCCAAGATTGCCGGAGTGGCAGGGTGGCGAGCCCGCGAGAGCCACTGCAGACGATTCGCTACCGGCAGCGCCGGCTGCGCAAGGAGACAAGCATCGGGCTGCTGTTGAAACCCCGGCCCACCCCAAACAGCCAGCACAGACTGTGCCTCCTCCGGTAGTCGCCCAGAGCGGTCCCCTACCTACCAGCTTACCCAAGGCAGTCCCGGAAAAAGCTGCGCAGAGAATTCGCGTACCAGAACGCAACCCCAGTGTATCTGAGCCAGGGGTAGTAGCTCGTGTAACCGCGGCTCCAGCTACGGCAGAGGCGCATGGCAGCCACGAGCCCGATTCAGTAGAGCCCGTTTGCGGAACACACTGCAAGCTGGTTATCGGCGCTGTAGCCGCGGGGGCGGTGGCCGCCGGTGGTGAGCTGACCAAAGACGTCGCCGTAGTCGGAGTCGCCGCAGGGGGCGGAAGTCTGGCCGCGAGCGCCATAGCCGTCGCGGCCGGCGGTGCCATCACTGGAAAGATCATCGCCAGCGGAGCGGCAGACCATGCTTCACCTCCAAGTGCGCCAGCCGAGCCGACGAGTTCCACTGCGGCTGAAAAGAAAGCCCCGTCTTCTGCACCTAGCCACAGCGAACAAGGCCACACCCATGGCGACGCGGCTGATCCACAAAGAGACAGCCCGAGTACCGATACAGCGGGCGAAGAACCTGAAGCGGTATCCAGAACCTTCCAACGGGAAGTGAAGGAGGCCGAGCGTGCGCTCAAGAGCAATCAGCACTTCCGACGATGGTTTCACCGAGAGTATAAGGCGGATCAAGTGATGCGGCGAGGAAGCCGAACAAATCCCGATCTGACTGCTGAGCAGGTTCGCGACGCCCATCAAGAGTGGCTACAATCCGGAATGCCGAAGGTGAAATGATGTATACAGTGATTCGCTTCCTTGCGACTCAGGAGCGCCTGCAGGCTCTTACCCAGGTCGGCCAGGCAATGAATGCTATGCGAGAGGGGATCTATACGGGGCTGCGAAAGGCGGGCGACGGGTTCTGCTGCGATATTTGGGAAGGCCCCGAGTGGCACGAGCATCAGCGAGAGATTCTGCGCTTTCTCACCGAATTCGGTGAGCCGATCCACGCTGCTATTCGAGGCGGAGCGACAGTTACCGTCGATGTGGCCGTGGAGCCGGAAGACCGCGAGTCCGACGGGGCAGTTCTCGTCCTGCGGAGTGAGCGTGACTTACTGGCATCGCTCGTCTCTTGTGGTGCAGAACTCGAAGTGTCGATATACTGAATAAGTCTACTTCCCTGGTACACACCGTCGTATGCTGGCGTCTGCACTGTGGGTCATTCGTCCTCGCAACGCCTCGGTCTACTTCGCAGAGAGCAGCCGCTCGAGTCCCTGCGCTAGCGTTTCGACCTCCGAAGTGTTCCCACGTCTTATCGCTGCCGCACGAGCCTGGCTGAGCCTCTCTGCGGCGTGCGGCCCGTCGCCGCGCAGGGCGTAGACCAGCGCCAAACCGCAATCCAGTAACGACTTGGAGTGAGCGGGATGCTGCCTGGACCAACGTGGCCAGAGGCATCCGTCGAGCCGTAATTAGTCTGGTGGGTACACTTAGCCCTAAGTCGCTGCGACCCGACCATCCGTAAACAGGTGGCATAGTGGCAACCTGGATGCTCGATGCGCGGCCATCAATACAAATTGCTCAGGTAGCCCACTTGGCGACGTTGCACCGTAGGCTGCTGCAACAGCAGTGAGAGTTCCGCGCAACCCTGTCATGGCCCTCGACCCCGCTCAGAGTTCCCGCCCCACCGCTCAGCAGCGAGGGATGCCACGTGCGGCTATAGATTTTCCCCCATCAGCGCCCCAGCCCGTGCCCTCAGGTATGTCCCCAGTCGCGCAGCCCTTCCATGTGCGATATGTGCGATGCTCGACCTGAGCGGCAGGCCATTGAGCACACGATGCCCCGCGCTCCCAGAGTGAGCAGCCGAAGCGCTAAGCGTCGGCCTGGGTGCAGTGCATGAAGTCTATCGAGCAGCACTCATTGGGACGGCTGCAGGGGTGCACGTTCTAACTTGAACACCGCAGCCCAAAGATGCTAACGGCCGGCCAAACAGACCGAGCTGCACGTGCTTCGTCTGCGGCTCTCGTCGTTGATGCGGCGCGTAGATGCCATGTTGTGAATCCTCCCAGATTCCGAACTGATGCAAGACCGGGTTAGGGATTGTGAGCCCAGGCTTGCCCCATGCTTGAAAAAAAACGGGTCAGTCTGGGCTCGCCAAATTGGACCCTAGCTCTGCCAGCATCACCCAATTCTGCCCGGCGCGGCACCAGGCCAGCATCGTCTCGTAAAGCGCCTCCCAGCGTGGTCCGTGGTTCATGTGACGAAGGTGCGCGAGCTCGTGGACTACCGTGTCGACCAGCGCGGAATAGCGGAGAGGTCGGCCGGTGCGCGCGTGAATCAAGCGCACCCGAATCCGTCCATCGGCGTAGCAGATTCCATAGCGCTCGTGGGCATCGGTGCGGTCGGCGTCGAACTCGTAGGGCGGCAACTTGAACTGTTCTGCGACGCGTGCCGCGTCCGCCCGCAAGCGCCCCACCAACTCACGATAGGATTCCACAGATAGCCCGCCCTTCTTCTTTCGCGGGCGGGCAAAGGACAGCGGCAGCTGAGGGTCTGTGGGCGGCATCGCCCGGTGAGCCTACTACAGCGGCGAGCGAACGAGCGCTCGAGCGCCAAACATCACCAGCCTCGATTCGCGGCCCGAGCTGTCGCCCACTGCGAAGAGGAGCCCGCGCTAAGGCGGCGTTATCGGCTGGGCG
>CALFYE010000263.1 GCA_937952145.1 uncultured Myxococcales bacterium | reverse complement strand
GGGCGAGCGATCTGAGTCAGAAGAGCTGGTTCCTCTGCATCTTATCAGCGTTACCGGCGGCGGCGCAGCGGAATCGCGGCCTTGTGAGCCTCTTGTTTGCTCGTGCCGGACAGATTGTCTGTCCGGGCCGGACGGAGGCTCTTTGAGGCGGGGGAGGTGCGGCACGTTCAATGTCCACCTGCAGCACCCGGCCTAGTTCAGCGCGCGCCCCCACTTAGGATGGTTGCGTCGGCGCTGCCGAGGAACAGGGTGTCGGGAGCGCTGGCGTTCGATGCTGCGCTACCCCACAGGCTGCGCAGCCCCGTCATGCCCACGGTCCGCTCGCTCCAGCTCTGGCCACCGCCGATACGCGGGGTGCCACTGTCACGCAGCACATAGAGCCGCAGTCCACCCGTCGCACGGGTCGTGCCCCAGATCTACGCCCGTCTAGAAAAGTAGCGGAGTAGGCTGTCCCGGGCTGGCTCCGGGCATCGGACACCGCGTCGCGCAATGGGGGCACGCCGCCCTCGTATTCGTTGATGCCGATTAGCAGGGCAATGTGACGCCCACCTCCGTCGGTCATCCCGGCTGCACTTACCACGATAGCCATGGCCCAATTCCAGCTCGCCAGGGACGCGTCAGCAGCGCCGGAGTGCAGAAGGTGGGACAGAGCGGGTGACGCGGGCGCCCCCCGCACAGTTCTGCGGCCTTACCGTACTCACCGGGAGGGTACGCATGGCGCATCGGCAGGACCGTGCTAGGGCTGGCGCGGTCCACCGAACCGACATTAATCAATCTTTCCGAGCACTTATCTATCATAAATAAAAACACTTGAGGCGTGCAATCCATACATGTGAAACTCCTTGATGAAACCGCCTGATGCATTGCGTGATGATAACGGCCCAGGCTGACCCCTTGGCGGAAAATCGGACGGTCACCTGAGCATCTTTATCGACGCCATTGGGCATGCGTCTCGCCATTCCAGCAGGAGCACAGAATGCCAATCAATCCCACGTATCCCGGTGTCTATGTTCAGGAATTATCCAGCGGCGTTCGTACAATTGCCGGCGTATCTACATCGACCACAGCATTTATTGGTAGAGCGCGACGCGGGCCAGTAAATCAGCCGATTACCATTAACGGGTACTCGGACTTTGAACGCATTTTTGGTGGCCTCACGCTCGACAGCCCGCTGACCTTTGCGGTGCGCGACTACTTCTTGAACGGGGGTACGCAGGCGATCATCGTCCGCTTGGTCAACGGCGCCGGCAGCGGCCTTTTGCGCATGGTGCGGCCCAGCGATACCAAGACCGAGCTGTTCCAGCTGATCGCCGCCAATCCCGGCAGCCACAGCGTCGATCTACGGGCGGAGATCACCACCGATGTCACCGCTGAAGATCGGGTCGGCCAGGACCCCGCGCTGCAGCTTGGCGACCTGTTCAACCTGACGGTCAGCGAGCCCGGGGGCCGGGTCGAGCGCTTCCGCTCGCTGAGCTTCAAAGAAGGCCCGCGGCGCATCGATCGCGTACTCGCTGCCGAGTCGAAGCTGGTGCGGTTCCGCGGCATCGTTACGCCGGCCAAGGCTGGGGACCCCGAAAAGGTCGACTCATCGCCGACTTCGCTGTTCAGTGCTAGCGGGCAGAGCGTGCCTGCCCTCAGCGACGAGCTAACGGCCCTAGAAGCCAAGGCGGCGGCGGCCAAAAAGGCGTTCGATGCCAGCAAGCCTGGCGACAACAATCGCGACGAGCTGACCAGGCTCTCTCAAGAGGCCGCGACTGAGCTGGGCAGCGCCCGCACCGCCCGGGCCGCCAGCGCCACAGATGGCTCCGCTCTGACGAGTGCGCAGTTCATTGGTGTGGGCCTCAGCGGTCGCAAAGAGGGCCTCTTTGCCCTGGAGCGGGTCGACCTGTTCAATCTGCTGTGCATCCCACCGCACTCCTTCAGCAACGCCGGCGACCTGGGCACTGACCTAGTCGCCGCCGCAGCCAGCTATTGCGAGACCCGCCGCGCCTTCCTGATCCTCGACCCGCCGAGCGCTTGGGCTGACAAGGATGGTGCCCGCGATGGCATCTCCAACCCAACGGACCAGATCGGCACGCGGAGCAAGAACGCGGCACTATTTTTCCCGCGCCTGCGCCAGCCGAATCCGCTGCGTGGTGGCCGCATGGAAGACTTCGCCCCCTGCGGTGCGGTGGCCGGCCTGATCGCCCGTGGCGATCGCACCCGCGGAATCTGGAAGGCCCCAGCCGGTGTGGAAGCGACGCTGGTCGGTGTGCCTGACCTCTCGGTGCAGCTAACCGATGGCGAAAACGGCGAGCTCAATCCGCTGGGCATCAACTGCCTGCGCGCCCTGCCTGAGGTCGGTCGCGTGGTGTGGGGTTCGCGCACGCTGCAGGGCAGTGACCGCCTGGGCTCGGAGTGGAAGTATCTGCCGGTGCGCCGCTTGGCGCTGTACCTGGAAGAGAGCCTATTCCGCGGCACGCAGTGGGTGGTCTTTGAGCCCAACAGCGAAGCGCTGTGGGCGCAGATTCGCCTCAACGTCGGGGTCTTCCTGCACAGCCTGTTTCGCCAGGGGGCGTTCGCCGGGCAGAGTCCGCGCGATGCCTACTTCGTCAAGTGCGATGCCGAGAGCACGACCCAGGACGACGTCAATCGCGGCGTAGTCAATGTCGTGATCGGCTTCGCGCCGCTGAAGCCGGCCGAATTCGTCGTCCTGCAGTTCCAGCAGATTGCTGGTCAGCTGCAAGCGTAGTCGCCGCCGGCGCCCTTTTTTATTGAGCGAACCGAAATCAGCAAGGAGTTGTCATGGCTCAGTTTGTTGTGAACGCCCCGCGGCGAGTCGATCCCTACAAGAACTTCAAGTTCCGCGTGAAATTCGAGGACGGCCGCGTCGTGGCCGGGGTCAGCAAGGTCAGCGCGCTCAAGCGCACCACTGAGGTCGTCAAGCACCGCGAGGGCGGTGACCCATCGTCGAGCCGCAAGTCGCCCGGCCGCACGGAATTCGACGCCATCACCATGGAGCGCGGCGTGACTCACGATCTGGAATTCCAGCAGTGGGCCAACCGCTCCTTCACCCTGGGTAACGGCGCTGGCTCCGAGCGCTCGGCTTCATTCCGTCGCCCGCTCTTGCTCGAAGTTCTCAACGAGGCTGGGCAGGTGGCGATTGCCTACAAGCTGTACAACTGCTGGGTCTCGGAATATCAGGCCATGGCGGATCTGGACGCCAACGCCAACGCCGTCCTGCTTGAGAACATCAAGGTGGAGTGCGAGGGCTGGGAGCGCGATCCCGATACGGCCGAGCCGCTAGAGCCGACCTTCCCATAGCCAGGACACGGCCATGCCACTTGTGGATGCCGAGATGCTGGCGCTCTGGGAGCGCTGTCGTCGGCGCTCGTCCATGGAGCGGGCGCTGCTGCTGCTCGACGGAGTCCGCAGCGACCGCGCGGGTGCAGGCGAGCTGCGGCCGACCGGGAAGGTCGAGTGGGCCGACCGCAGTCTGGGTCAGCTCAACGTGGCGCTCCTGCGTGCCTACGAGCAGGACTTCGGCCCACAGCTCCACTGCCAGGCCCGCTGTCCGTCGTGCCGGCAGGAGCTGGAATTCGAGCTGCAGGTCGCTGAGCTGTGTCCGCCCAGCCCGCCGGTCGCCGCGCCCTGGAGCGAGCGCATCCGCTTTTCGGCCGGCGAGCTTGAGCTGTCGCTGCGACCGCTGACCCCGCGCGATCTGCTGGCGACTGCACAGGTCGCTGATCCGCAGCTCGCAAGTATCCTTTTAGCCGAGCGGCTGATCACTGCCCTGGCCTGGCACGGCCCGGAGCCAGCCCCGGAGCTGACTGGCGAACGCGGCCGCCTGCTGCCGGACCTCGTCGAGCAGGTGGCGGCGGCCCTCGCGCGGGTCGATCCCCTGGCCGAGATCGCGCTGCAGCTCCACTGCACAGACTGCGACCAGCCCTGGCAGACGCTGCTGTCTCCCGCTGACTTCCTATGGCAGGAGATCGCGACGCGGGCCCGCCGCCTGTTGCAGCAGATTCACACCCTGGCCAGCGCCTACGGCTGGAGCGAGGCCGACATCCTGTCGCTGGGCGAGGCCCGACGACAGTCCTACATGGAGTGCCTAACATCGTGAGGTCGCCCAGCCCAGAGCAGCCGGGAGCCCCGCAGGGCCTCCTTGTGCGCCTTGCCCGGCAGCAGCGCGCCCTGCTGCCGCAGGTGCAGCCCTATCGTCCCTCGCGCTTCGCGCCGGAAGCAGCCGCCCCGCCTGGACCCGAGCTGGCGTTCTCGCCGGCTGCCGGTCTGCCCGAGCTTGAGGTGCACGTTGAGTCAGTCGCCGAACCCACTCCTATGCCGCGCCGATCCGCCCCTGCTCGACGGAGTGGGCCAGACCCCGACCTGGTGCCCCAGCGGGCCAGCGAGCCGCCCCGGCCGCCGGAAATATCGCCGGCCGACCTGACTGCGCAGGCGGGCCAGGCACCGATTGATACGACATCGGACGTAAACTTTTCAAAACAGGTACTTAGTATTCCCGATCAGGCTGTTCCTGCCGGCGAGCCAGCCAGCCCATCGACACAGCAGGCCCCGCGCGGGAGTCACCCGGCAGACGCACCACGGTCGCCCGACCGGCAGGATCTTGCCCCTGCACTTGCCGCCCCGCCGATGGCTGCTCTGCCCTCGGAGCCACCGGCCACTCTGCCCCCGCTGGCCAGCCGATCCGTCAGCGCAGGAACGGCTCCTGCGCGTCCGACACGGGACGACGAGCACGCCCCCCCGACGAGTCGTCAATCCGGACCGCCGCTGAGCGTGGCGCCGTCCAATCGCCACAGCCGGCCCAGCGGCCTGCCGCCCTGGTCCCCCCCACCGCCAGACGCGTTGGGCCGACAGCCCAGTGCAGCCCAATCGCCAGCAGCCGAGGAGCTCGAAGCCCACCTCCAGCCTCCCCCCGCCAGTCTGGAGGGTCGAGCGTCGCCACGCCAGCAGCGAGTACCGGTTGCCCCAGTCGCGGATCTCCACAGCCCGCTGACTGCCCCCGACCGGCTCTCCCGGCGCTCCGACCGACTGCCACCTGCCGCGGTCATTCCGTCGGTCGATACGTCGGTCGATACGTCGGTTATTCCGTCGGTCATTCCGTCGGTCATTCCGTCGGTTATTCCGTCGGTCATTCCGGCTGTCGCTCCGCCGGGCGTGATCTCTGGCTCGGCTTCGACGCAGCCCAGGACCGAAGGGACGGAGCTAGCCGGACCCGCCCCGCCGCAGGTCCATATCCGCATCGGGCGGATCGAGATCCGCAGCGCATCGCCTCCGGCCAGTCAGCGGCCGCCCGCTACGCGCCAGCCGGACCATTCTGCCCCGACGCTGTCCCTCAACGATTACCTACGCCGTCCGCTTGGTGGACCGCAGAGAGGGGAGTAGCCGGTGAGCAATTCGATGGCCATCGCCGCCGTCACCGCGGCCCTGCAGCAGGTCCTCGACCGCGTGCGCCAGCCGCTGTTTCCCGGCGAGGTGGAGCTTGGCGATGTCGAGATCTCAAGCGGTCCTCCCGACACCAGCAAGCAGCAGGGCGACCGGCTGTTTCTGAACTTGTTTCTTTATCAGGTCTCGCCGAATGCTGCGTGGCGCAACCTGCCGGTAAGCACCCAGGGCGCGCCGAGCGACACCAGCCGGGCCCCGCTGGCTCTGAACCTGCACTACCTGCTTACCGTCTTTGGCAAAGCCGACGATGACCTGCGACCGCACCTCCTTTTGGGTCGCGCGCTGGCCGTGCTTAACGATCGGACGACGCTGCCTAGCGATCTCTTGGCCGGCCTGGGGCGCTCGCGACCGCAGCTAGCCGGCAGCAACCTGCACCGCCAGAGCGACCGGGTGCGTCTGACGCCAACCAGCCTAAGCCTGGAAGACATGACCCGGCTGTGGGGGGTGCTGCAGACCAAGTATCGGCTGTCGGTGGCTTTTCAGCTGTCGGTCGTGCTGATCGACAGCGCCGACAGCAGCCCGCCAGCGCTGCCGGTGCTCAACCGCGGCAGCATCGAGACCGGCCAAGCGGTACAGGCCAGCATGAGCCCGGTCGGCCCGCAGCTAGATTCCCTGGAGCTAAGCGTCGGCCAGCCAGCCGCCGAGCTGGGGGTCCCCGCCCGCCTACTGCCGAGCGGCCGGCCAGCGATCCCTGGCGATGTAGTGACCGTGATCGGCCGCGCGCTAAGTGGCCGCGACCTCAGCGTCCAGCTGCAGGGCCTGCCGGGCACATTTGTGCTGCCGGCTGCGCAGCTGATCAGCACCAGCGCAAGCACCATCGCCATCCGCCTGCCCGATGAGCAAGTGGCGCTGCCGGCTGGCATCTATTCGCTGTCGCTGCGCCTGCGCCGGGTCCGCGGTCCAGGCATCCCGGATGCGCTGCTTACCAGCAACGGCCTGCCCTTCGCCGTCGCGCCACGTCTGCTGCAGGTGAACTTTGCCCCGGCCACCACCGCCACAAGCGGCCCGGCCCGCGGTCGCACCACGCCGCCCACAATCAGCGCACGAGTCAGCCCGCAGGTCTGGCCCGAGCAGCGCGTCAGCCTGCTGATTGGCGATGAGGAGCTGCCCCTGTCAGCGGTGACCGACAAGACCAACGACATCAGCCTGCCGCTCACCAACGTCGCGCTGGCTCGCGGGACCTACCTCGTGCGGGTGCGGGTGGATGGCGTCGATAGCGTTCCGACGCGCACGACTCAGAACGGGACCTTGGAATTCGACCCGCAGCAGCAGGTGACCATCCCATGACCACTGCTCGCCGCGATGCCGGGGCCAGCTCTCCACCGCGCGCGCTAATCGGCGCGATCAGCGAAGTGCGTGCGGCACTGCGGCGCTACCTCGAAACCCAAGCCGAGCCGCTAAAGACACCAGCCAACCAGGGAGCGCGCAGCGAGGAGCCAAGGCCTACCGCCAGCGATTGGTCCGTCGCGACAAAAGACTCCGCTGCTCCTGATCCGGTGCGCCAAATCGGCGAACGCTTTGGCCTGTCGGCGTTCGAGCTTCAGCTGCTCCTGCTCGGCGCCGCCATCGAGTTCGACAGCGAGACCGCGGATCTTTGCGCGCAAGCCCAGGGCAGTGGTCGCCAGGGTTACCTCAACTTCGCGCTGGCACTGGCGGTTCTGCCGGCTGCGCACTTGAGTGCGCTCTTGCCTTCAGCCCCGCTGCGGCGCTACCGCCTGCTGCAGCTCCTGCCCGAGCTCGACGGCGTTGGCAGCCTGACCCGCATGCCGCTGCGCATCGAAGAGCGCGTGCTGCATCAGCTTAGCGGTCAGACCTATCTCGACGACTCGTTGGCCGAGCTGCTGCAGCCGCTCCCAGATACGCCCTTCCCGGCACCCACTGCGCTGCGCGCGGCGGCCCTCCATTTCCTATCGACCAGCGATGGTACGGCCGGTCCAGCGACCGGGAAACGGCTGCGCCTAGATGCAAGTGTCTTGCATCTGTGTGGCGATGACCGACGCAGCGCGGTCGAGCTCGTGGCTGAAGTCGCAGCCCAGCTATCGGCCCGCGCCTATCGCCTGCGGGCCAGTGATATTCCCAGCGGGGTTAGTGAGCGCCGACGGCTGTGTCAGACCTGGGAGCGCGAAGCGCGCTTGGCCGATGCGCTGCTGCTGCTGCAAGTAGAAGACGGCGACGCCATCGAAGCGGCGCGCGCCCTAGCGGAGGGGCTCGATGCCCCGGTGGTGATTGTCCGGCGGGAGGCCCTGGCCCTCGCGATCGGCCGCCGCTCGCTGCGACTTGATGTGCAACGCCCCAATTCGGCGCAGCAGCTAGCGCTGTGGCAGCGCTGTCTGGGTCTGCCGGCCGAAGACTCTCGGGATGCGCTGCACAGCCTGGCTAGTGCCTTTCACTTCACAGCCGGCGAGATCTGCGAGATCGCCGCGGATGCCCAGCTGGGTCAGCCGAGCTCCGAGCCGTCCCCTGCGACTGACGCCGGGCCCAGGCAGACCCAGGAAGACCGGCTGTGGCACCTGGCCCGCCAGCGCTCGCGCCCGGTGCTCGACGAGCTAGCGCAGCGCATCGAGCCGCGCGCCGGCTGGGACGATCTGGTGCTGCCGCCCACGCTCCTGCGCATGCTGCGCCACATCGCGGCGCACCTGCATCAGCGCCTGCGCGTCTATCACGACTGGGGCTTCGCAGAAAAGTCGGGCCGCGGGCTAGGCATGAGCGCACTTTTCACCGGCCCCAGCGGCACTGGAAAGACGATGGCCGCCGAGGTGCTGGGACGTGAGCTGGGTCTGGATGTCTATCGGGTCGACCTCAGCCAGGTGGTCAGCAAGTACATCGGCGAGACTGAAAAGAACCTGCGCCGCATCTTCGATGCTGCGGATACCGGTGGCGCCATCCTGCTATTCGATGAAGCCGACGCGCTGTTCGGGCGCCGCAGCGAAGTGAAAGACAGCCACGATCGCTACGCCAACCTGGAAGTCAGCTACCTGCTGCAGCGCATCGAGGCGTATCGCGGACTGGGCATCCTGACCAGCAACCTGCGGCAGTCGGTCGACACCGCGTTCCTGCGCCGCTTGCGCTTCATCCTCGCCTTTCCATTCCCTGACTTGCAGCATCGCCGCGAGATCTGGCAGCGCGCTTTTCCACAGCGTACGCCGCTTTCTGGACTGGACTTCGATCGCATCGCTCGCTTGACGGTATCGGGGGGCGTCATCGCCAACATCGCGATGTGCGCGGCGTTCCTGGCCGCCGAACAGCGGCAGCCGGTAGGCATGCGCCACGTCTACCAGGCCGCCTGTACCGAGTTTGAAAAACTCGAACGCTCGCTAAGTGAGCTCGATTTTCTGGCGGAGGCGGCATGAGCCGGACGAGTGCAAACGCCCCGGTGCAAGCAACACCAACGCAGACGCTAAGCATCGACGAACTAGTGGTCAGCGGCGTCGAGATCGTGGGGCCGACCGAGCGCTTCGAAGCCAGCTTACGCGCTGAGCTTACCCGCCTGTTCCGCCAGCCAGGCCCGTCTCTCGCCTCGGGGACAGGTGTGGTGGATCTGACGGGGCGGCAGATCACACTCCGTGGCAGCTCGCGCCTTGCCGCCGATGCGGCCGGCGTGGCCATTGCTCGCGCCCTGCATGCCTCGATCACGGGAGACCCGCGATGAGTGAAGCACCGACTCGTCCACGACTGAGCAAGGCAGCGTTCATTGTCGGCGACGGCGCCGACGGTCTGCTCATTCCCTTTCAGTGGAACCCGGAGACCCTGACTCGCAGCCTGGCCCAGCAAGGTGATGGGAGCGCCGGACGACCCAGCAGCATCCCGCAGGAGACGCTGTCTTTCGATCTGGAGCTCGATGCCGCCGATACCCTGGACCAAGATCCCTCGCTCACCCAGAGCGTGGGCATCGGTGCGGTGCTGGCGGCCCTCAGTCGGCTCAGCGGTCCGACGGTGGAAGCCATCGAAGAGGCGGACAAGGCCCTCTCAGCCGGCAAGATCGCGGTGCTGTGGGGGGCGCCGCCGCCGCTCTACCTGACCTGGGGCGATTCGTTCATCGTGCCGGTGCAGATCACCGAGCTCAGCGTCACGGAGCAGGACTTCAACAGCAAGCTATTGCCGCAGCGCGCGCAGGTCCGCATCTCGCTGCGCATCCTGTCGCATGCCGAGCTGGGCAGCGACACGCAGGCTGGACGCAGCTACCTACGCTACCTGGCGAACCAGGAGTCGCTGGCCAAGCACTACCGCCGTCAGGCGAAGCAGGATGATGACGCCCTCTTGTCATCGAGCAGCGAAGTCGAACCGGCGCCGGCGGCGCTGCAGGGCGCTCACGAGGCCGAGCTTTCCCGCCTGGAGAAAAGCAGCCGCCTGCAGGGCGTGCCTGATGCCCAGCACGTCGAAGTCGGGCCCGATGGCAAGGCCCAGGCGATCGTCTTTCGCACCCGACGCTTTGTCCCCGCAGCGGCGGAGGCCAGCCAAGCCTCGTCTCAACGGCCAGCCATGCTGGCGGCGGGTGACTCGCTGCACAGCTTAGCGGCTCGCTTCTATGGCGACTCGTCGCAGTACTGGCGGCTGGCCGAGTCCGATCCGGGACGGGCGCTGCAGCCGCGCGATCTTGAATCGGTCGGTCGGATCCTGCGGATTCCCAAGAGGTAAGACGATGCTCGCGCGCGAAAAAGCCGTCCACCTCCAGCTGCACATCGGGCCACAAGATGGCTCGCTAAACCCAGCGCCCTATCGCCTGCTGCGACTGTTTCAGAGCTGCGATGTGACGCAGGACGCCAGCCAGGGAGCTGGGGCGCAGGGCTTTCAGCTGTCTTTCGCGCTGCAGCGCGACGACGAAGCCGACTACAGCCTGCTGCGCGACGAACTTCTTGCGCCGCTGCGCCGCGTGGCCATCGTCCTCTGCCTGCCGAGCAGCGAGGTCACGCTGATGGATGGCGTCATCACCCACTATCAGCTGTCGCCGCAAGCACAGTCGCTCGGGCAGGCCACGCTGGCCATCAGCGGTCGCGATCTCGGGGCGCTGATGGATCTGGAGCAGCGGGATCTCCCGTTCCCCAACGAGTCGGACAGCGAGATCGTCAAGAAGGTCCTGTCGGGCTACGCCAAGATTGGGCTCTCGCCCGACGTAAAAACCACGGGACATGGTCGCAGCCGCCACGACCGCACCCTAAACCAGTACGAGACCGATCTGCGCCATGTGCAGCGCCTAGCGCAAAACAACGGCTTTGTCTTCACGCTGGAGCCCCAGCAGCCGGGCCGCGTGCGCGCCTACTTCGGTCCGCCGCAGCAGAGCGACGAGGAACAGCGGGCGCTCACCGTTGGGCTGGGACCGGGCAGCAATGTCCGCTCGCTGAGCTTCTCGTTCGATCCGCTGGTTCCGGTCAACACCGTCAGTCACGCACCGGATCACGACAACAATCGCAGCCGCAAGAGCGTCCACGACCAGCCGCCCCCAGAGCCAGTGTCGGCAAACCCAGCCCCGGCGCTGCGCACCATCCGGCTGCGCCAGGTGGGACGACGCAGTGCCGCCGATGCCGATAACGCAGCGCAGGCCCTGCGCCAGACGGTCCCCGATGCCGTAACTGGCAACGGGGAAGTCGATGGCGCCCTGTACGGCGACTGCATTCGCGCGGGACGCAAGATCATCGTGCGGGGGGCGGGCGATACCTACGACGGCCTGTACTGGGTCCGGCGGGTCAGCCACCGCTTCAGCGCTGGCAGCTACACCCAACAGATCTCGATCGGCCGAGAAGGCACTGGAGCGCGCCCAGGTCTGCGCGCGGAGGGCTAAGCGTGGCGGCATTTTTCGGCAAATACCGTGGCATCGTCACCGATACCGATGACAAGCGAAAGCTTGGCCGCCTGCGCGCGCTGGTCCCGGATGTGCTCGGCGATGAGGAGTGTGGCTGGGCCCTGCCCTGCAGCCCCCTGGCCGGTCCCAAGCTGGGCTGGTTTGCCCTGCCCCCCGTCGGGGCAGCGGTGTGGATCGAGTTTGAGCAGGGGGATCCTGACTATCCCATCTGGGCTGGCTGCTTCTGGGCCGAAGGGCACGATCTGCCCGAGGCGGCCGACGACAAGCACATCGTGCTGTGCTCCGCCGCGGGGCACCGCATCACCATCAATGACTCCTCGCAGGGCGGCATCGATATCGAGACCAAAGAGGGGCTGAAGCTCAAGCTCCTGGGTCGTGACATCCAGATCGAAAACGGCAACGGCGCCACGATCAAGCTGTCCGGCAATAAGGTCTCGATCAACGGCGATGCCTTGGAGGTCGTGTAATGGCCGGCATTTCGCTTTTGCATCAGGGCGCCACGATCCTCTGCCCGCACGGGGGGCAGGTACAGCTGGCTGGCTTCTCTGCCCGCGTGCGAGTCGGGGGCCAGCCGGTCGCGGTACAGAACCCGCGAAGCAGCGTGGCCGGCTGCCCGTTTACCGTTACCGCTGGACCTGCGACCGTCCCCGCGCCGTGTGTTGGCGCGACGTGGATGACCGCGGCGCAGCGGGTCAAGTCCAGCGGCCAGAGCGTCCTTCTGATGAATAGCCAGGCTCTGTGTGAAAACCCCGTCGCGCCCGGACCCGCCGCCGTGCAGCAGGCGCAGAACCGAGTGAAGGGGCAGTGATGGATATTCGTTTCCCACTACAAGTGGACCCGCTCGGGCGGATCGCCGGCACCGATCCGCAGCGGCACGCCGTCGACCTGATCGAGCAGGTGCTGTTCACGCGCCCCGGCGAGCGCGTCGGCCGGCCCGAGTTTGGCTGCGATCTGCCGAGCTTGGTCTTTCAGCCCGGCGTCGCCCTACCTGCGCTGGCGCGCAAGAACATCGCTGCGGCTCTCGATCGTTTTCTCGGCGAGCGGCTCGAAATCCTCGACGTCCTGGTCGAGCCGCAAGATGAGGGCAGCACCGTCGAGATCACGGTCCAATACCGGCTACGCGGGGCTGCCTTGGTGCAGACCGCCAGCTTTGTGCGGGGGGCCTAGGTCATGAGCGTCGAGCTGATCCTAGACAAGCGCCGCGAAAAAGTTCGCCGGAGCCCGGGCGTCATCAACGGCATCGACTTCGTGCGCGTGGCCGAGGTGAGCACGTTCAATGATGAGCGCGTGGCATTGGTGGAAGTACACCTCCTCAAGCCCGCCCCGGACAATGCCGACCTCGTGGCTGCGCTGCAGGTGCGACGGGGTAACGAGCTCCTTCGTCTCAGTCTCTCGCGCAACACCAGCCAGAGCTTTGCCGAGGGCTACGGCA
>CALFYE010000262.1 GCA_937952145.1 uncultured Myxococcales bacterium | reverse complement strand
CGACGTTGATGCAGCCATGCGACTTCACGTAGCCGAAGCGATCGTGCCAGTACGCCCCGTGAATCGCGTTGTGCGCCTGGAAGAACGTCGACCACGGCACCATGTTTACGAAGTAGGGCTTCTCGTCGTAGGGCTGGCTCTTCATGGTGATGCCCGTGACACGCGCCCAGACAGGATAGTTGCCAAGCGGGGTTGCGTTGTTCTTACCCGACGACACCAGCGTGGCAAAGATCGGCTTTTCGCCCTCGTAAATGACCAGGACCTGTTCCCCAAGATCGACGTCGAACCAGCGGCTAACCGGGCTGATGTCCGCGGGGCGCGGCTGCAGACGGACTTCGTTGACCCAGCTGCCGTTCACCCAGTAGACGGGCTCGGCAGATGGCGTGGCGGTCGGCGGCACGTTTCCCGTCGTTCCTGCGGCAACCGGGGTCGCGCCGGGGCTTGCTGCCGGGCCCGTCGCAGGAGCGGTCGCTGGCGCGGCAGGGACCGGGGCTGCCGCGGGGTTTGTCGCATCGGGTGTCCCGGGCAGCGGAGCCGTCCCCACCGGGAAGGCCGAGGTCTGCACCGCCGACACCCGGACTTTCAAGAAGCGCCGCCCTTTTACCGTCACTTCGTCGAGGATGTCGAGGCGCGTCCGCCGCTTGAGCTTGGTGACTGGCTGCGCATTGGCCGTGGCTGGCGGCTCGGCGTAGGCACTGAGCGGATCGCCCAGGGCCCAGCCAAACGGCAGCGGAGTTTTCTCGTCGAGGACAATGCCATGCCAGGTCGATGTGGCACTCATTTGATACGTCCCAGTCACGGGCAGCAGCTTGCCTTCGACCGACTGCCAGTAGCTCTGCCCCTCGTGCTTGACCTGCTTTTCGACGGCCACGGAGTCGCCGCGCTCCAGCATGCGCTCGGGCTCGATGCCGTCTTTTAGGTCATTCAGCGTCGCCCACATTGGCAGCGGCTCTTTCGCCGAGACCATGATGTAGCGAAACGGCACGCGCTCGCCGGGGACGATCTGGTAGACCGGCGTGGTGTCGGCTGGTCCGTCGACAGCCTTGCCATGATCGGCGCACATCCAGCCGACTGGCGCGATGGCCAGCCAGCGCTTGCCTTTGCAGAAGCGCGTCGAAAACTTGGCCAGCGTCTCGCCACGCACCGGTAGCTTGGCGCCGATCTGCACGGTGCCAATCATCGGTGCGCCGTAGTACGGCCGGGCCAGCACCTGCGGATCGCCTTCCTCCAGCTTGATGATCTCGAACGTCTTGACGGTGCTCGGCGTAGGCTCGACGTCGGGCAGCATCTTCGGCGGATAGTAGGGGCGAATCTCGCCTTTTTTGAGCTCGCGGAACTTGCCGTCGATCCAGAACTTGCGTGGCTTCTTGTCGACTTTGCCGGCGTCCCCAGGCGCTCCCGCTGCCGCTCCCGGGGCAGCAGCGGCACCAGGCTGGACGGCCGCCACAGCCTGCGGGGCAGCCGGAGTCGCGGCCGCTGGCTGAGCCCATGCAGCGGACACCCCATCGGCTAACCGCCCTCCGCCCAGCACGCCCCCAAGCACGGCCACAGACATCGCCGCAGCCATCCCTGTCATGCCCTCCCAGCGACGCAGAATGCGCGCTGGCATACGATCAATTGCTCTCATCACGATACCGAACTTACCATCGTTTCGTTTAGACGAAACCATTCCCGGTTTGCGTCGCCTAGCCAGGCCAAGCACGGCCGACCTTCCTCCCTGCCGGAAACTCTGCAATGCTTTCGGCGCACTGCGCCCCTGCGGCGGGTTTGAATCGCATGACACACGCTTCTAGCAAGACCGAACTAGACCTCTCGTGGCCCAGCCTGCTCGAACAGCTGGCTGGCCGCTGTCATACCGTCCGCGGCGCTGCGCTGGCCCGCGCGCTCGCCCCCTTGCCGAGCATCGCCGACGCCCATCAGCGTCAGGCCGAGATCGTCGAGGCGCGAGCGCTACAAGATCACGGCGAGCCGCTCAGCTTCGGCGGCATCTATGATGTCGCAACGGCGCTCGAGCGATCTTCGAAGGGCGGCGTCCTCGACCCCGATGAGCTCGTCGAGCTGGGGAGCACGCTCCTTGGCGCCACGCGTCTGCGCCGGCACGTGCTAAGCCGGGCCGCTGAGCTGCCTCGGCTGTGCGCACACGCCTCTGAGCTGGCTGAGCTTCCCGAGGTCACCGGCCCCATTGCCGACTCGTTCGACGAGGGACGCAAGCTGAAGGATGGCGCCTCACCAGCGCTCGGCGGACTGCGGCAGCGTGTCAATCACCTGCTAGCCGAGCTTGGCCGACGGACCGACGGCTTGCTGAACGAACCCCACATCGGCCCGTACCTGATGGATCGCTTCGTCACCCAGCGCGAGGACCGCTACGTGGTTCCCGTGCGGGCCGATTCCCGCACGCGGGTGCGCGGCATCGTCCACGGCACCAGCTCCTCGGGAGCTACCATCTTCGTCGAGCCGGAAGAGATCATCGACCTCAACAATCGCCTCAAGCTGGCACAGCTGGAGGTCGCCGAGGAAGAACGCCGCATCCTCGCTGAGCTCTCGCTGCGCATCCAGCAGGCAGCGCCGGAGATCGCGCGGAACCTGACCCTCCTCGCTCTACTTGATCTCATCGATGGCTCGGCCCGCTTGGCCATTGATCTACGAGCCAACGCGGTCACCCTGCTTGACCCCGCGGCCGATGCTGCGAGCGTCGATCTGCGCAACGGCCGCCATCCCCTGATGGTGCTGGCTGGGACGCAGGTGGTGGCCAACGATGTGGCGCTGCCGAGTCGCGGGACGCTGATCATCTCGGGCCCAAACGCCGGCGGCAAAACAGTCTCGCTGAAGCTTACCGGGCTGTGCGTGCTGATGGCCCGCGTCGGCCTCCTCCTGCCGGTGCAAGAGGGCTCCAGCCTGCCCTGGTTCGACGAGGTTCTCACCGACGTCGGCGACGATCAGAGCCTGGAAAAGAATCTGTCGACCTTCTCGGCACACATCCACAACCTGCGACGCTTCCTGGCGGCCGCGCGGCCGGGAACTCTGGTCCTCCTCGACGAAATCGCCGTCGGAACCGACCCCGAGCAAGGGGCGGCGTTGGCCCAGGCGGTGCTTGAGACCCTGGCCCGCTCTGGCGCGACCGTGCTGGTAACCACCCACTACGACCGACTCAAGGCGCTGGGCGCGACGGGTGCCCCCTTTGCGAATGCCAGCGTCGGCTACGACCTGCTGCGGCTGGCCCCGACCTACCGTCTGCACCTGGGTATTCCCGGGGCGTCATCGGCGCTGCCGGTGGCAGAACGACTGGGTCTGCCAGCTACGATTGTGGCGCGAGCCCAGACGTTGCTCAGCGACGCGCACAGCGGCCTTGACCGTCTGCTGCAGACGCTGTCCGGCGAAAGAGAGCGCAGCGAGACGGCCCGTCGCGCCGCTGAGGAGCACCGCGCGGAAGCCCAGCGCCAGTCCGCCCAGGCTGCTCAGCTTCGTGAAGAGGCGCAGCAGGCGCTGCGACGCGCCCAGCGCCAGGCTCACGACGAGGCCATCGAGGCCCTGCGCATTGCCAGACGCCAGCTCTTGGAAGCCCGCGACGAAGCGCGAGCCCTGGGGCGACGGCTGCATACCGCCAGTACCGAGCAGGGCCAGCAGTCCGAGCTACAGGGCCTACAGCGTCGCATCGACAGCGCTTCCAACGAGATCGCGGCCCTGGCACCGCCCCGCCCGGCGCCGGCAGGAAAACCGCCGACCGAGGCGGATCTGCCGATTGGTACGCGCGTCTACGTCAGTCGCATGGGGGCTGTTGGGACGGTCGCCTCCGACTGTTCGCGCGGCAAGGTGATCGTCCAGGTCGGCTCGCTGCGGGCCAACGTCGATCTCAACGACTTGCTGCTGCCCGACGCTGCTGGCCGCGTCCCCGCCAAGTCCGGCGGCTCGGCCAGCAGCCCGATGATCCAGGTCAGCGTCGAAGCCAGCTCGCCCGTCCCCCCTCGCACACCCGACAGCACCCTCGATCTGCGAGGCGAGCGGGCGCACATCGCCATCGCCCGCGCCGAAAAATTCGTCGACGATGCCCTGCGTGAGTCGCGTAGCGCCGTGTTTATTCTGCATGGGCACGGCACCGGTATCCTGCGGCAGGCGATCCGCAGCCACTTCGCCGCCTTCCCGGGCATCCGCCGCGTTCGCTCCGCCGATTCGAATGACGGAGGCGACGGGGTCACCGTCCTGGAACTCGATCGCTAGTAGTCGTCACCGTCGAGCGCCAGCGGTCCGCTGTCGGCAAAACAGTGCGGGTCAAGGCCGTGGCGCTCCAGCAGCCGTCGTAGCTGCGTACGATGCAGACCCAGGGCGCGCGCCGCTCCCGAGACATTGCCGCGATGACTGCGCAGCGCCGCCTCGATGCGGGCCCGCTCGGCCGGGTCGATGGGCCGCTCGCCACCGCGTTCGCCCAACCTTTCGCCAAAACGGTCGGCGGACCGCTCGCCTGAGCGATCGCTGTGTCGGTCACTTGGCCGATCCGTGACCGCCTGCACGATGCGCCCGCTGCGCCCGCTCATCGCGTCGAGCAACCCGTCGAAATCGCTGCTCGAACGCACGCCACTGTCGTTGAGCGCCGTACCCGCCCCCGCCGCCAGGTGCCGGGCCTCAATGCGTGGGGAGTCGTGGCTGAGCGCCGTCTGCGCCGCGCTGCGAATCTCGACCAAGAGCTCGCGCACATTGCCCGGCCAGGGCCGCAAAAGGCAGGCTTCGATCAGCGAGATGTGCAGCGACGCCGTCGAGGTGATGCGTCGCGCCACCGCATCGACCAGCCACGTGATCTCTTCTGGCCGCTTACGCAGCGGCGGAATTGAGATCACCGGACGACCGATGCGGTAGTACAGGTCTTCGCGAAAGCGCCCCGCCGCGACCTGGCTCTTGAGGTCTTTGTTCGTCGCGGAACAGACCTGAAGCTCGATGGTTCGTGAGCGCACAGCCCCCAGCGGCAAAAGCTCCTTGGTCTCCAGCACTCGCAGCAGCTTGGCTTGCACGCTCAGATCCAGATCGCCGACTTCGTCGAGAAACAGCGTTCCGGCGGCCGCCGCCTGGATATAGCCTTCAGCGTCAGCATCGGCCCCGGAATACGCCCCCCGCCGCGTACCAAAGAGCAGCCTTTCGGCCAGGCCTTGCGGAATCGCCGCGCAGTTCACCGGGACAAAGCGCCCCTCTCGGTTCGGTCCAGCCTCATGGAACGAGCGCGCGATGAATTCCTTGCCCGTGCCACTTTCGCCGGTGATGTGCAGGGCATTGCCGAAGCGCGCCGCCGTCGCCGTCTCGGTCAGCAGCATGTGTAGCGTTGGTCCAATGACGCGTCCGTCTTTGACTTTGACGCCATGCCGAGCCAGGGGCGTGATGTCCCGCAGCGGGACCAGCAGCGAGTCACCGACGCGTAGCACTCGCTGCACCTCGGTGCGTTGGTTGGCCGAGATCGGCTCTCCGTCGGCAGCGCTGCCATTCTGGCTGCCCAGATCGGTGGCGAAAAAGCGGTGCCCCTCGATGTTGACTCGGATATGGCGGCGCGACATCCGCGGGTCCAGCGGCAGGCCATGCGCGGCCCGGCCGAGCTCAATTTCACCGCTTGTCATGGGCACCACCACCGTCGCTGGCGCTCCACAGGAAAACACCAGGACCAGGCCCGGCACCCGATCTCGACCCGGCTCGCTATCCGACAGCCGGTCCCCACTGTCCTTCATCGTCGATGAGGGCTGAGACATTCAGAGGATTATATGACGCTCCCCCACTCGGCTGACCGCCCGTGCCACTGGCACAACCACTTGGCACAGCCGGCACATGACTTTGGCACATCGCCTTGGCACATCGCCCTGTGCCAGCCTCGACAAAAGCTGCAAATTCTGCGACCCGGATCGAGCGACCTTGCCCGGCTAACCCGGCAGATTCGCACGGCATTCAAGCGACGGGCCGCCAGCGTGCCCAGCGTGCCCCCTGCCCGGTGTGCCGGCCCAGCCCTTGGCATGCTTCTTGGACATCAAGGGCGATAGATACGACGGGGCGGCCGCCCACACAGGCCCCCCCGCTTCGGCAAACAGATTCAGAACAGTTTGGAGGAACCTATGTCGATTCGTTCTCAGATTGGCACCTTTGCCCTCGCCCTCACCCTCGGCCTCGGCCTGACCAGCGGCTGTGACGCCCCCAGCGCCGACGAGTCGCAGGGCGACCGCACCCAGGCTGACGGCAGCTACTGGGGCAAGCTGCCGAACGGCCCCGGCTTGTACATCCACAACGCCAAGGTGCCGAACCACTTCGGCATCAGCACCCCCGAGGGCTGGTTCTACATGACTCACTTTGCGAATTCCGCCCCGGACATTCAGGTCCACGGCGCGTTCGTCGTGGGTAGCTCCCTGGACAAAAGGATCGGCCGCGTCGTCAACGCCGAGCTCGGCGGGACGTCCTACGCCGTCAAGGCCATCAGCGCGACGGGCAGCAGCCTAGAGCTGACCCTGGTCGATCCCATCACCGCCGCCTCGTTCCTGCTGTCCGGCGACAAGATGAGCGAGCTCCGCCTGCACGTCCAGCTGCCCATCCCTGGCAAGTCGCGCGATTCGCGTAGCTACAGCCTGTTCTTCAAGAGCCCCGAGAAGGTCGACAGCGTCACCGGCGAGCTCATGGGTTTCACCGTATTCACCCAGCTCGACAACGTCCCCGGCGCGCCGATGGTGCCCTACTGTATGCGCGACGATCTGGGCGGCACTCCCGAGGCGGTCATGGTCACCCCAAGCTCCAGCTGGGACATGCCTACCTCGGCCCGCGTCGACGACACCCGCATCGTCAACCTGAGCTGTGTCAGCGGCGCCATCGGCACCTGTGAGCGCTGGGGCTACCGCCCGTGGGAAAAGGCCGAGCTCGCTTCGAGCGGCAGCTCGACGAGCCTGCGCGAAGGCCACCAGGCGTGCATCCACATGAAGCGCGCCGACTACTGCGCCACCGGCGACACCTATACCGAAGACGGCACGATGATCGGCATCAGCGATGCCTACAACCCCGCGTTCCAGAAGAGCGACAGCACCAAGCGCGAGGCCATCTGGGGCAAGAGCGGCGCCTACTGCCTCGACATGCAGCGCCACCCCGACATGCCCATCTCCGCGGCCTGCGCCGCGACCTTGCCGCCGTGCACCGCCGCTAGCTACGGCAGCGACTGGTACGTCGAGTCGCAGGTCATGTAGCCCGCGCCCCTCCCGTCGCCCGCTGCCGCTCGTCCACCCCCTCCCAGCCCACACCCCATCGCCCATCGCCCATCGCCCGCCCAGGGGCAGGGTCCTCCCTAGGGTTTACTCCCATTACGCGTCGCCAGCAGCGCCTCGGCTGCCCCGATCTCCTCGCGGAAGGTGATCCCCAGCAGCGGATTCAGTTTCACTGCTTGGTGAAAATGCTCGACGGCTTGCGCAATCAGATTGCCCATTCTGGGAGTCTTGCTCGCCAGCCAATAGTAGGCCCCCACGTTGGCATGATTAAGCCCATCATTCGGTCGAGCGTTAAGCGCCGAAACGGCTGCATCCAGATCAGATTTTGTAACTACTGCGCGATTGCCCTCATACAGCAATTGCGTCAGTCTGGCCGATACATAGATTTGTTTTGTTTCAGCATCATCGGGAGCCAATTTCTTAGCTTCAGCAATCGCACGCGTCAGCTCTCGCAGATACGACGACGACTGAGGGTTTCGTGCAGCCTTCCCATGAAGCAGATTATTATATAAACGAGCTTTTAATAAGTCACATTGTCCAAGGGACGCCGCCTTCTTTCTGCAACCATCGACCAATTTCTCAAAATCAGAAAGCCACAGATTGGTAATATTTTTCGCCTTAGTTTCCAAAGCTGATTCTACCAGGTAGATTCTCAATTTCAGCACATCACCGAAACAAACATTATCATCAATACTCGATACCAAGTTAGCGCATTCTCTGGCCATGCCAATTGCGCCATCCATATTTTGATCGTTTTTTGCCAGGTAGTCAGCATGCTGAATCATTACATTAGACATATTATAGTGTATCTGGAAAGCGTTCTTGTTTATGGCAACGGCAGCCCGATAGGCTATTTTTGATGCTTCGACAAATTTGGATGGGTCACGATTTGATCGATTCATTAGATCAATTATTGAATAATATGACTCTAGCTGATTAACATATGCAAATACATAGGCCCTGTCATTTTCGATGGCCTGCTGAAAGCTATCGATCGACCTCAGCAGTGGATCTTGCCAGTCACCTCCTCGCTGAGCAAAGTAGTTTCCCATCCCTTGAAACAACAACCCGCGATCATTATGCGCCCAGGGAAATCGCCGTTCAATCGACAACGACTTGTCAAACGCTCTCTCTGCTTTTGTCCACAGTGCAATGGGGTCGCGGCCATGGTCCTTCTCGAAAACCCCGATCCAGTAATACCCATTGCCAAGCATGTCATAAGCGTATGCATTATTCGGACTAATCGCAATCGCAGATTCTGCAATACTGATTGATTTGTTAAGATCCTCCCTAGAATCCTGCCCTGACGATCCCTTCATAAACCCAGTCCAAAAATGTGCGTAGGCTTGCTGCAGTCTTCCTTTCTCGCGGGCTGGGCTTACCTGCGAAGCTTGGGATGAGTTCTCAAGAATTGCCTGCAGTTCTGGCCCAAAGTCTTTTCCTTGCAGTAGCAAAGCAGCTGTCTTACGCATTAGAATATCTCCAATGCTTTCATACAGAGAAGCATCGCTTCGCCCGGTAGTCAGTGCTGCACCGTATGAGGCAGATGCATGATCTAGATTCTTTATTCCGTCTACATAATTTCCAGAATCGCATAGTTCTGACCCTTTAGCCTGTAACGCATCCCCCGCCAATGCCTTTATCTCATATAGCCAAGGATATCTGATGAATGCAGATTCGGCCTTGTCTAAGACAACCTCATATTGCTTGCGATAAAACGCAATCAGACCCTCTAAGTACTCAGGTGAGTCGAGGGTGCCGCCGCGGCTCTTTTCTAGTTCTTGGACGGCGGGCTGCAGGTATTCGGCTTCGAGCTCTTTGCGGCGCTTTTCGACCCAGCTCTTATCTCCCTGGCGGCGGGCTTCTTCGAGGGCTTGCTGGAAGCGTTCGCCGAGGGCGCGGCCGAGGGCGTAGTGCAGCTCGGGGATGTCGAGACCGCGCTGCTTGGCGGCTTTGAGGTAGCGCAGGGCCTCGGTGGGTTCGTGCAGGGCGAGGTGGCCGCGGCCGATGGCGTAGTCGATGCGGCCGCCGTCGTCGCCGCGCAGGGCGGCGCGCTGGGTCTCCATGGCGGCCATACGGGTGCGGACGATGGCAAGCTGCGGCGTGATGTCGTGCAGGGGCAGCTGGTAGGCGGAGCGGAGGAACCACTCCATCTCTTTGATGTCTTGGCCGAGCTGCCGCTCTAGCTTCACGAGCTCGGCGGCGCGGGCGCGCTCGCGACTGGCGGCCAGCTGCACGCGGATCCACTGCACGGCGAAGCTCACGACCAGCACCAGCGAGCCGGCCGAGACGAAGACCAGCGCCAGGTTCTTCTTGGCGCGACGACGGACGCGGCCGATGACGCTCTCGCGACGGCCTTGGATGGGCTCGCCGTCGATGTAGCGCTGCAGATCGTCGGCCAGCGCCTTGGCCGAGTCGTAACGAGCGCCTGGCTCTTTGCGCAGGCACTTCATGACGATGGTCTCAAGATCGCTCGGCACCGACGGCAGGCGATTGCGCAGCGGGACGGCGTCCTCGTTCATCACCTGCATCAGCACATCGACGATGCTCTCGGCATCGAATGGCGGGCTGCCGGCGACAAGGTCGTAAAGCGTAGCGCCCAAGCTGTAGACATCGGCGCGACGGTCGAGGGTGCGGACGTCGCCGCGAGCCTGCTCAGGCGCCATGTAGGCGGGCGTGCCCATGACGGCGCCGCTCTCGGTGAGACCGCGGTTGTCGCCGGATTCCCGCGCCAGGCCGAAGTCCATGACGACGGGGGACAGCGTGCCGTCGGTCAGGCGCTCGACCATGATGTTGTCGGGTTTGAGATCGCGGTGAATGATGCCGAGTCGATGGGCCTCGTGCATGGCCTCGGCGACCTGGCGCATGAGCAGCACTTTTTCGGTCAGCGACAGGTCTTTGGCGGCGCGGTTTAGGCTGTGGCCGTCGACGTACTGCATGGCGATGTAGGCCTTGCCTTCCACCTCGCCGACTTCGTAGACCTTGCAGACGTGAGGGTGGTCGATGCGGGCCTGAGCGCGGGCCTCCTGCAGGAAGCGCATGACCATGTTGGGATCACCGCCGCGGATGAACTTGAGCGCCACGTCGCGACCGAGGCGGCGATCACGGGCCTTGTAGACGGCGCCCATGCCGCCCTGCCCCAACTTTTTCTGGAACTCGTAGCGATCCCAGCGGGCGACGGGATAGTCGCTGTGCAGGCGTGACATGTCGCCGACGGACACGACGCCATCGAGCGAGTGCTCGCGCAGGCTGGCGGCCGATTCAGGCCCCAGCGTGCTGCTAGTGGCCGAGTCCTCGGGGGCCATGGTGTCGGCAAGGGCTGCGGACTTTCGCGACGGCGAGAGAGTCTCGGCATAGGGGTCGACTTGATCGGACGGACGCAAGGTGACCGCGTGCGGGTCGATGGGCCCGTCGGGTCCGATGGTGACGGCAAACTGGCCATCCTCGTCCTGGACTGCGCCGGTGCTCATACTCCGCGTCCGCAGCGAGCGCCCCGAGGCGGGGGCGGCGGCCGGCGGCAGCGTAGCCATCAAGGCTTCGCCGGGCAGTGTCTGAGCGACCGCGGCGGCTGACGACGGCTCGGTCGCCTTGGCTGCCCCGCCCGCCTGATCCGGCTTCAATACCCCATCCGCTGCACCGCTATCCCGAGGAGATGACATGGTATCTCCTCTAGCGTATGACATCCGAGGCTCGGCCGTCGAGAGGCTCGGCCGATGGGCGGGCGTGGCCGCCGGCAGCGACGCAAGCGGGGCTGAGCGCAGCGATGCGTGCTAGCGCTTCTTGGCTTTTTCGGACGTCAACGCCGTCGGCGCTTCATCCTTTTCAAGCTGCGCCAGCGCGGCCGCGAACTGCTGTTTCTGGGGATGGGTGGCTGGCGACAGCTTGCTCGCTAGCTCGAGCAGTGCCAGCCTGGCTCGCTCGTCGAGAGCCTTGGGTGTCTCGACGAGCACCCGCACGTGCAGATCGCCGCGCTGGCCACTCGGCGCGAGGACACCTTTGCCGCGCAGGCGGAAGACGGTGCCCGACTGGGTACCCGGCGGTACTTTCATTTCCACTCGGCCGTCGATCGTCGGGACTTCCAGCTCGGCGCCGAGCGCCGCTTCGCTGATGCTCAGCGGCACATCACAGTGCAGGAGCGCGCCCTCGCGACGGATCAGTGGGTGTGGCTTGATGCGCAGGACGACGGTGAGATCGCCGCTGTTGCCGCCTTGTCGGCCAGGCTCGCCCTGCCCTGCCAAGCGGCGCGTGGTGCCGTCCTCGCAGCCAGGAGGAACATTGACGACAAAGTCGCGCTGCTGCTCGGTCTGGCCGCTGCCTCGACAGGTGGGACAGGCGTCGATGATCTCTTTGCCGGTGCCGCGGCATGGGCTGCAGGGACGACGGATGGGCAGAAAGCCAGGGGCGCGTAGCTCGCCTTTGCCGGCACAGCTGCGACAGACGCGCAGCCCGGCTTCGCCGCCACGGGCCCCGCTGCCCCGGCAGGTCGCGCAGTCGCCACGAATCGGAAACGAGATGTTCTTCTGTGCCCCCAGGACGGCTTCGCGTAGCGAGATCTCGACGGTGTAGCGCAGGTCTCGCCCCCCGCTGCGGCCCCGCTTGCGGCCTAGCAGGTCGCCGATATCGCCGAAGATGCTGTCGAAGAACTCTTTGACGTTCTCGAGATCCAAGCTGACGGCATCGGCGCCTGCTCCGGCTGGGGTGAGGCCCAGGTGGCCGAGGCGGTTGTAGCGCGCTCGCTTTTCCGGGTCGGAGAGCACGGCATACGCGGCCGAGACTTCTTTGAACTTCTCCTCGGCGGCTTTGTCGTTCTGGTTGTGGTCGGGGTGATAGCGCAGCGCCAAAGCTCGGTAGGCACGCTTAAGCTCGCCCTCGTCCGCATCGCGAGAGACACCCAGGACTTCGTAATAGTCACGCGGCTTAGCCAATGGGGCGAGATCCTCTGAGCTCGGCGCGGGGCGGCCGGGTTAGTGGGGAAGTCCGGCTGGGGCCTTAGCCACCGCCACCAGGGCCGGACGCAGCAAGCGCGCCCCAATTCGATAGCCCCGCTGAAACACCGACGCGACACTGCCGGGCGGCACTTTGTCGGTCTCCAGCTGAGAGACGGCCTCGTGCACCTGCGGGTCGAAAGGCTGGCCCTCGGCATCGAAGGGCTTCACCTGAAACTTCTCCAGCGCGCCGAGGAACTGCTTTTGCACCATCTGCACGCCTTCGACAAGAGCGTTGCCGGCGCTGGCCCCATCGCCCGACTTGGCGGCTTGCATGGCGCGATCGAGGTTGTCCATCACCGGCAGCATCTCTTTGAGCACGGACTCGGTGGCGCGCACGGCGGCGTCGTCCTGCTCCTTGCGGGTGCGGCGCTTGTAGTTTTCGAACTCCGCAGCTAACCGCAGCAGACGGTCGTTGAGCTCGCCTTTTTCAGCGGTCAGCTTGGCGACGTCCGCGGCCTCAGGGCCGGGCGGTCCCGAGGATACTCCGGCAGCTCCGGCGGTGGCTGCGGGGGGCGCTTGCTCGTGCTGATCCTGAGTCGACATGGTTGCGTGTCTCCTGTCCTTCGAGTTCATGCCCTGCGGCGCCGTCATCCCAGCGCACAATCGCTGCAGCGTTTGCCGGCGTCATGAGGGGGCAGGGGTTGTGTGCGTGTTCAAGTCGTTGCGGGAAGGCCAGCCTAGCGCGGCTGCGTCATGACGCTGGACAGAAGTTGCGCAGTGAAGTCCACAAGCGCAATAACCCGCGAGTAATTCATGCGTGTCGGACCGATAATTCCTAGTGCTCCGACCGCCCGGCGACCGTCGCCGTAGGCAGAGGCCACGACCGAGTTATCCGACAGCTCCGGCACGCCGTTCTCGGCGCCGATGAACACCTGCAAGCTGCTGGCCGCCTCGGTCTGCTGCAGAAGCTGGAGCAGGATCCGGCGATCGTCGAGGGCCCGCAGGAGCGCCTTGAGGCGCTCAGGATCGGGGTGAGGTTCGTCGTCCAGCAGGTGACTGATGAGGTTGGCTTGCCCGGTGACCAAGACGCTGGTCTCGGGATCGGGCAGAGCCTGCTGCTGCAGCAACAGGGCACGGTGGGCCAGCGCGTCGTAGCGGATGCGCTCACTGGCTAGCTCGTCTTCCACGTGCCGCCGCACCTCGGCCAGGGTGCGGCCTTCCAGCTTCAAGTTGAGGTAGTTGTGGATGCGTTCGAGATCGTCGCTGCTTAGCTGCTCGGTCGGGCCTAGCTGGACCAGCTTGTTTTGCACGCGACCACTTTGGCTGACCAGCACAGCGAGGAGCGCCGAGTCGCGGACTCGGACAAATTCGATGTGATGCAGTACTTCGTCGGCCGCTCGTGGCAGCGTGACAACGACCGTATGCGACGAGAGGTCAGACAGCACCTTGCTCGCCTCCCGCAGCGCGGCATCCATCACACCGGTTGGAAATGAATACTTCGTCGCCAGAGTCTCACGTTCCTGGTCGGAGAACTGCCGCACTTCCAGCAGCGAATCGACGAAGAAACGCAGGCCAAGCTGCGTCGGGATGCGGCCAGCGGAGGTATGCCGCTGTTCGATCATACCGAGCTCTTCGAGGTCGCTCATCACGTTGCGCACGGTGGCCGGCGACAAGTCAACGCCATAACGGCGAGTAACCGTCCGCGAGCCTACGGCCTCGCCGGTGTTCAGGTACTCCTGCGTGATGGCATTTAGGATCTTGCGGGCGCGGGCGTTTAGGACCGCCCTGTTGGCTGGTGGCATTTCGCTACGTCGACCGCCGACAGTATATAGTGTTGTTTCAACCGGTGAAACCCTCTGTGATGACCGCTTCGCAAACCCCAGATCACACCAGTGCAATGTCGCGGTCAAAGCCCTGTTCCACGGTCGCGGTAGTGCAGATGACTTCGACGGCCGACGTGGCCGCCAACCTGGCGCGAGCGGCTGGACTCTGCCGGCGTGCACGAGAGCGCGGCGCCGAGCTGGCCGTCCTGCCTGAGAACTTCGCGCTCATGGCCAGCGACGAGACACTCAAGCATCGCCACGCCGTCGATCTCGCTGCGACGGCTGGCCCAGGCGAAATTGTCGAGCACATGCAGGGCGTGGCCCGCGAGCTGGGGTTGTGGCTGATTCTTGGGGGCCTGCCTGCAAAGAGCGACTCGCTCAGCCTGGTCTACAACGCCTGTGTTGCCCTGAGCCCCGAGGGCACGATTGCCGCGGTCTACCGAAAGATCCATCTATTCGATGTCGACTTCGCGGCTGCCGCAACCTCCCTCCGCGAGTCCGACACGGTCGCGGCCGGAGATGCCTCGCAGGCAGTCGTGCTGACGACGCCATGGGGGGGCGTTGGACTTTCCATCTGTTACGACCTCCGCTTCCCGGAGCTCTATCGTCGCCTGGTGGCGGCTGGCGCCCGGGTGCTGAGCGTGCCGGCCGCCTTCACACTGCACACCGGCAAGGATCACTGGCACGTGCTCCTGCGTGCGCGGGCGATCGAGAACCAGTGTTTCGTGCTCGCAGCCGCACAGCAGGGACGACATAGCGCAACCCGGACGACCTATGGCCATGCGCTAATCGTCGATCCTTGGGGAACCATCCTTGCTGACTGTGCCGACGGGGAAGGCGTAGCCGTCGCGGAGCTGGACTTTGCGGCCCAGGATCGCATCCGCGCCGAGCTGCCTTGCCTGGCCCACCGACGGATCCTCGATCCCCGGTAGAGTCGCAAGATGGCACTGCTACCTGCCCTTCTCTCATGGTCTTTGGCTCTGACTGGCCTTAGCGAAGCCGGCGGTGGCGAAGGCAACGTCCAAGCTGGGGGATCGGTCGAGGTGCTCCCGAGTGCCCCAAAGGGTTCCTTGGAGGAGGGGCTATCCGGATCCGCGCGCGCGTACTATGCGACAGCGATGGCGGCGGTTCGCGAGGGAAACTTCCGCCGCGCCCTGCCCTATCTACGAGAAGCTCGCGCGCAGAGCTTCTCGGCGCTGCAAGACGGGCCGCTGCCGCGTCAGGTCGCACTTCGCCATCTCGTCCGCATCGCGTACGTTGAAGAAGAGCTGGGCGAGTTAGCTGCGATCGAGGAGCTCCTCGGAAGAACGCTGGATCGGGCCGATGATCGCCCAGACCTGTTGCAGGCCCGCGCTGTGCTGCTGCACAACATGTTTCTGGCGGTGCGCAACTTCAGCGGGAAGTCGCCGACCCGACTTCTCAGTCGAGCCCTCCACTCCTACGAAGCGGCGCTCGCCAACACCGGACGCTCCCGCCCGCACCTTCTGATCGGCTATGCCGCACTGCTGGCAGAGAAGGGCGACCGTCGAGAGTCGCGCGCCGTTTTCAATCGCCTGACAGAAGCGGACTTGCAGGCCGACACACTCGATCTTGCCGTGGCCTACTACTACGCCGCAATCGGCGATGGTGGCCGGGCGCTAAACCGACTCTCCGAGGCAGCACGGCGGGATGGCTGGGCCCGCAGCGGCCCGCTGCGCGATGGGATCTCAACCCGGCACCAAGCCTATCGCATGCACGATTTCGATCGACTGCGTGACTCGCCGCGCTTCCAAGAGCTGGTCAGCCTGCCCGAGGAAGCCGCCCTCGGTTTGCGTCCGCGAGCCGCTCCGACTCAGCGCTAAAAGTTCGCCTTGCACTGCCCCAGGTCGCAGGTGATCGACTTGAGCTGGGCGCAGTCGTATAGGCAGGTGTTCTTGCTGTTGGCTTGCAGGTAGCGACGCATTCGATCGGCCTCGTCCTTATGGACCACGATGCTGCAGCCATAAGGACAAAAGCTGCCGATATCGACGCAATCGGCCGTCACGCTGCAGTGCCCCGCGATACGAATCTCCTCGCGGACAGCGTCGTCAGAGCCGCCGCATCCGGCGAGCACAAAGAGGATCCAGATCACGCGCTGGCTCATCGCTCGTTCCTCCCGGGTTCCCGGTCCAAGCCTGGCATCGTATGCGCAATCCTGGGCCAGCGCGCAGAAACGACCTCCCCAAAGGCGCCAGTCTGTTAGACTGCGCGCACGGAGGGCCACGAATTGCAAGTCAGTAGCAAGACCCTGGAGGACCAGCTTCGAGACGATCTTTACGGCGCCATCGACGAAGTGTCGGCGGCGCATGAATCGTCTGACCGTGCCGTGCAGCGGGCTGCCATACGTATCGTCGATCCGCTGGTTGCCCGTTACAACGAGTTGCTCGCCAGCGCTGAGTCTCAGGCGGATCGCGATCGTCTAGAACGCAGCCTGGGCCGCCTGCTCACCGACCTGCGACGTCGGGCGGGCCAGCTTCCGCAGCATTTGTCGGGCGCGAAAGCCAAGATCGCTGAGGATGTCGGGCAGCCGTTCCTGCTGAACCGCGCTCCAAGTCCCTATCTAAAGAGCCAGACGACAGACGGACGAGCGGGGCGCACAGTCGGCGTCACCGTCGGCAAAGATGTCGATGCCTACTGCGGAAAATGCCAAGAGCTGCGCGCCCACCGCGTCCTCGTCCTGCAGGATAGTAAGCCGCAGAAGGTGGAGTGCACGCACTGCAAGAGCCAGCACAACTTCCGCACTGAGCCCGGTCCCCGGGCGGTGGGACCGGCCCGTCCTGCGAGCAGTGCGACGCCGCGTGCTGTTGACCCAGAAGCGGCCAAAAAGCGCCAGGAGCGCGAGCGCCTGATCGCTGAGCTACAGGGCGCAGCCGATGTTCGCGCCTTCGATCCGCAGGCCACCTATCGTGCCGGCATGATCGTCGATCATCCCAAGTACGGCCGTGGACGAATCGAGACCGTAACGCGTGGTTCCGTCCTCATTCGCTTCGCTGACGGCCTGCGCCCGATGATGCGCTCCTAGGCATCCTCGCTGCGCTATCGCTTCTGCAGCATCGGTCAAGCTACCGCCCGCTGCGGGGGGCCGTCCTAGCTGGCAGCCGTTCCGCCGTCGTGGTCGGCCCCGCCCATGTTCTGCTCAAAATTCACGACACCATCCTCGGCTTCAGGCGTATCGGCCGAGGCGGCAGTTACGATGTCATCGGGGCTGACCGTTGAGGCGCTGGCTGACACCAGCTCACCACGACTCGTTGAGAGCTCCGCGGTGGTTTTCCGCAGCCGCTCCGTCAAGACCTGCGTGAATGACCAGAGCAGCTTCACAGCCAGCGGAGCATCACCGCGTAGGATGTTGAAGAAGTCGCTGCGGCGCAGGCACAGCACGCGTGTCCTCTCGACGGCAGTGGCTGAAGCCGACCGCGGTGAGCGGTCCACGAGCGCCATCTCGCCAAAGTGCGCCCCCTTGCCGAGTTCAGTAATGAACGACCCGCGCAGGTGCAGGCGGACGCGCCCATTGAGGATGACGTAGAGTTCTTCACCACTCTCGCCCTGCGCCACGATGTCTTCGCCCGGATCGAACTCGATCACCGTTGTCAGGTTCAGGACGCGAATGATCTCTTTGTAGGCTAGGTGCTTGAAGAGCGGCATCCCCTTGAGCACCGTGACCTTGTTCGCCAAGTCCGCCGCCTTCGAGGCGTAGACCATGGGATCAGGCGATTCGATCCGAACGACGATGGCAGTGATGTTGTCGTGCCCACCACCGTTGTTGGCGTGCTGAATGAATCGCTTAGGCGCGTCAGCTGCCTCAGATGCATTGCTGCCGACCATCTGGCGAACATCACTCTCCTTCAGGTACGAGTGAAGGCCGTCAGAGCACATCAGGAACGAGTCGCCGGGCAGGATCTCAAAGTCGAAGGTGTCGGCCTCGACCGTCTCGTACGCACCGACCGCACGGGTCACGGCATTTTTGTACTTGGCGTAGGGCGAGGTCTCGATCTCCTCGCGCTTGAGCTTGCCGCGACGGATCAGCTCGTTGAGCAGGGAGTGGTCTTCTGTGATCTGGTGGACCTGGCTCTGCCGAACCAGATAGATGCGCGAATCTCCGACGTGCGCGATGAAGCCGCGAGCCCCCACGAGTAGCAGAGCGCTGCACGTGGTGCCCATACCACGCTTCTCGTTATCTTCCTGCGCATGGTGAAAGATCTCTGCCGTTGCCGTCTGCATCGCGTGCTCAAGCACCGCCAAGATCTCTTGCCGGGCCGCAGCGCTGTCTGGTTCGTCGCGATGGCGCTCGATGACGTCGGCGTTGTCGCGCACGGCACGGCAGACGGTGTGCACCGCAATCTGCGAGGCGACTTCGCCCGCCGCATGACCACCCATGCCATCGGCAACAACAAACAGGTGCAGCTTGGGATCAATGAGGTAGTTGTCCTCGTTATGATCGCGCTGCCGCCCTACGTCTGTGGCCGCGAAGAATTTGATCTCCATCGGCGTTCTGCTACGGTCTGCCACGGCTCACCGAAAGGTTGTTCCTGGGAAGCGGGTCGCAGGAAGTCACGAAGAAATTTCCTGATTTAGTCGTATCATGCTTCATGCGCGAGGAACAAGGCCAACGATGGCGGCTCACAGGACTGAGAGCCCCCTGGGGGCATGCAGGGCGAAGATCCCGTGTGGGCCTTCTGTCGACAGTGCCAACGCCGAGGCACGTACCAGGTCGTCTGATGATGCGCTGGCCAGCCGAGCACTCGCGCCCCTCCGCAGCAATGTAGGCGCGCGGGAGACTGCCTTGTTCTTTGCCGTTGCAGCCGATCCGTCAAATCGGTTGAGCTTACCAGTACCCTGTTCAGCTAGGACACATTGAGGTGCTTATCATGACTCAGCGTTCCGTATCCCCGACCACTCCCGCTGTCCAGCGCCAGACTGCGCGCTCGGCGGGCCGACTTGCCACCCGAGTCAGCTTGGCCGCAGCGCTCGCCGTGAGCGTAACCGCCGGGTGCGCCGATCCAGTCATCACCGACCCAAACAACACTGACCTGGGCGGCATGAACTCGAACAGCGACGGCGGTACGACGACCACAAGCGTCAAGTACAGCGCCACGCCGGCCACGGACCCTGCCATCCTCAGCGAGTCCACAATGCCCGCCTGGCGTCAGTGGAAGCGCGATCCTCACTTCATCACTGACCAGGGCGATCAGTACTTGTTCTTCGCGGGCAGCCCGTTCGCGACCGAGGCGTGGACGCTTGGGTTCTACAAGCAGACCGGCAATGCCCCGACAGCCAGCAGCCCGCTTACGCAGGTGGTGCTGGGAGGCACCGCGACCTGGGATGCCGGCGACATGACGGCTCCGATGGTTCGTCTCAACGTCGGGTCGAACAAGTTTACGCTGTACTATGCGGCCAACGGTGCGCCGAACAAGCCCACCTACGTGAACCAGATTGGTATTGCCACCAGCACGAACGGCACAACCTGGTCTAACCACTCGGCAGCCCCCGCGCTCGCGGTTCCAGCGTTCGACGGCGTGATGGATACCTCGAACCCGACGACGGCTCGCGCAGATGCCTTCGGCGTCACCGACCCCTGGGTCATGACAGATGGGGCCGAGACGGTGATGTACTACGCGGGCCTCGACTGCAGCGCCGGCACCAGCTGCACTTCGTCGATCTTCCGCAGCGTCAGTGCCGACGGCGGTCTAACCTTCCCGCCGGGCACAGTCGTCCTTGCTGGCCGGCAGGGCGTTGCAGAAGAACTGGGCGGCGTCGGCGGCCCGAGCATCTACGCGGCCAACGGCCTGTACACGATGGCATACACCGCCTTCCCCGCGCCCCTACCGCGCAACCGCACCAACCTCCGACGAGCTGTCACCACGGGCACCATCGGTATCGCCACCAGCAAAGACGGCAAGACTTGGACCAACGCCGTGGCCAGCGGCAACGTCCTCGTCAACAAGGCTGCTGGCAGCTACCGCTCGCAGGGCGCCGTCGCACCCAGCCTGTACCTCAGCGGCCAGCTCCTCAAGCTGTACTTCGGGGCAACCATCGATCAGTCCGGCGTCGGTGTCTTCTACAGCATCGGCACGGCCGACGTGATGGTCGCGCAGTAGCCCGCAGTCACCCGCAGTCCCCTCCCCCCTGCCCTCTCCTAGCTCTCTCCCTCCCATAGCTCCCACGGAAAGGCCTGCACCGACGAAAGGTGGGCCAGTGCGCCACGTGTGCTGGTCGGCAGCCGGCTGAAGTAGCGAAAGGCGGTCGTCATCGCTCCGAACACGGTCTCCAGTCGCTGGTAGCAAGGCTGGGCGCTGATGTTGGCGCGGAGCGGAGGCGGTGTGTGGATGTCTAGGCGATAGGCTCGTAGCCAAGCCAGCAATCGCTGGTGATAGTCCGCTTCCTCGACGATGGCCCCGATCGAGCGTTGCCGCGGGTGCAGCCCTTCACACATCGCAACCAGCTGCCTCTCTAGCTCATCGAGACCTGTCGGAAACATCTGCAGCAGCTGTATGTCGTAGAGCGGGTTGGCATGCACGACCTGCATCAGGTGACCAATGATGCCGTCTTCGGTGCTCAGCAAGCCGATGGGATCAGCCAGCGATGCGGGCTCGTCTAGCAGACGCAAGAATTGGTGAAAGGTGTAGCTGATGCCCTGGCTTCGGTAGTAGTCGGCAGCCGCCGGCGAGATCCAGAAACGCAGCATGTCGATCGCCCCCACCGTCAGCTGCAGCGGCGTCGGAATCTCGCGAAGGATTCCCAGTTCGTGCAGGCGCTGTAGCCGCTGTCGCACTACCTCACCTCGGGTGTATGCCCGCAGCAGGTCGACCAGGCGCCACAACTTTCCTGGCCAGAGCGCAGGCGGACCCAGTGCATCAAGCATCAGTCGATGTGCGGGTGCGGAGAGACGGTCAGTGTTCTTCATGAGCGCTGCCTCGGTGCAGTATAGTGGGCCATGGCGGTCGTAACACCAGATGGCGCCCCGGTCGAGCGCGAGCGAGACGCCCCTGAGAGTCCCCCTGCAGCGGCAGTGAGCCTGGCCAATCCTGGCCAGGCCGATGACGACGAACAAGGACGGACGGTTGATTTTTTTGTCCGTCTGCGCGCGCGCCGCCCCGTGGTCACGTGGGTGCTACTCGCCACCATCGCCGTCATGTTCTTGCTGGAGAATCTCTGGGGCGGTGCGACGACGACCTCGACGCTGGTGCGCATGGGCGCGAAGGTGCCGCCGCGCATCCTGCAGGGCGAGTGGTGGCGCTTGCTCGCGCCGACTTTTCTGCACTCGGGCTGGCCGCACTTCCTGATGAACAGCTTCGTGCTGTTCTCGCTTGGACCGTTTCTCGAACGACTGCTTGGCAGTGCTCGTTTTCTGACGCTGTACGTCGCTTCGGGCCTACTCGGTAGCCTGTTCGGGACGCTGTTCGCCAAGCTCTCGGGCCACAGTCTCAGCGTTGGGGCATCTGGCGCAATTTTTGGATTGCTTGGGGCCACTGCGGTGCTGGGTTTCTATCCGCGCGGCCAGATCCCACAGGTGCTGGTGGCCGATCTGAAAAAGAATGCGGTGATCAATCTGGCCCTCAACGCGGCCATCTCCCTGCGTCCCAACATCGACTTCCTGGCGCACCTCGGCGGCGCCGTCGCAGGCATCGCCATCGTCGGCATGGGATTGCTCAGCCCGACGGTATGGGCACGGTTGGATGGGCGCCCACACGAGACGCGGTTCGCTCGCGGCGCAGCCGTCCTGTCCGGTGGGCTGTTGGTGGCATCGCTGGTGTTGGCGTTGCTGCACGGACGACCTTGGCTGCTGACCCAGCCGCTCACGCTGACGCGAGTCACGCTGCCCTACACATCTCTTTCGCTAGAACTCCCGACGCTGCTTGGCTCACTTCAGAGCGAAAAGCGCACCGACGGAGCGATCGAACTGTCAGCTGGCGACATGTTGGATGCGCCGCTGGTGCTGAGCTTGATAGTGAAGCCAGTCGAAGGACTCAGCGACGATCGCAACGAGCAGCGGCAGATCTTCCTAGACACGCTACCCAGCCTCAACGACTTCACGCCCGCCCCTGAGGCGACGAGGGTCGGTGAACCGCAGCAGATCGAGGTGGGAGGTCAGCCCGCCTTGGACATGCGATTTCGCTTCAAAAACGGCGTCGACTATCGGCGGCTCTACGCCGTCCGCGAGCGACACTTTCTGGTCATCGAGCTTGTGAGCTCACCCGATTTGCCGAAGAATCTTGAACTCGATCTCGCGGCCCTGCTTGGCAGTCTACGCCGCGATTCGTCGACGAGTGCCAAGCCCCCGGAGCCCACCCATGGCTAGCCCACGAGGGAAAGAACCGCGCAAGCCACGCACCGACCTCCCCAAGCGCGCCGATGTCTGCGCTGCCGAGGAGGAGTCGAGCCGAGCGAGTGGAGACCGCGGCCGCGGCGCCAAGGTCAGCAATCCTGAGCGCGACTTTTTGCTGCGCTACTACAAGGACCTCAACCACCTGACCCTGCTGTCCCCGGCAGCCGAGTACGAGCTAGCGCGGCGCATCGGGATCATGGAGGAGGTGCAGTGGGTCCACATCCTCTCTTTCGCGCCGCTGTGCGCTCACTGGCTCGACTTCCTTGCGGCCAGACTGGGTCAGCCGTTGCCCGAGAGTCAGCGACTGCGCGAGCAAGCAGCGGCCCTGCTGGCGCAGAGCAAGCACGCCGATCGTGCCCTCGCCGAAGAGGCGAATGCCACGGCGGTTCGGCTTCGCCAAGTCGACGCCGATCGCGATCATGTGAACGCCGTTTTCACCGAGCTGCGTGAGCTCAACAAGCTCTTGTCTCCGCCGCCTGCTCCCACGCGTAGCCGTCGCCCCCGCTCGTCACCGAGCCTGTCGACAGAACGCAGCGCCGCCCTCCTCGCCATCGGCCCCTACGAGCGCGAGTGGCGAGTCTATGAGCAGGGACTCAACGTCATCTCGCAGCTTATTCATCAGGCGAAGTCCGACTTCGTCAAAGCCAACCTGCGCCTAGTGGTCAGCATCGCCCGTCGCTACAGCCGCAGCCCCTTACCCATGCCCGACATCATTCAGGAGGGCAATATGGGGCTCATCAAGGCCGTCGAACGCTTCGATTACCGTCGAGGATTTCGCTTCTCGACCTACGCCACCTGGTGGATTCGACACGCCGTCGCCCGCGGACTGGCGGACAAGGGGCGCGTGATCCGCTTGCCGGTGACGACGCTGCTGGATCTGCAGGGGGCGAAGCGAGCGCGAAGCCGACTCTCACAGGAGCTTGGCCGGCAACCGACACGCAAAGAGCTGGCCGAAGCAGCCAAGCTCAGCGACGAAAAGCTCGACCTCTTGGAGAGCAACCTACTGGCCGATCCGCTGTCGATCGATCATCAGATTTTTGAAGGCGACTCGCGCACCGTGGCCGAATTCCTGCAGGATGACACGCCCGCACTGTCGGCCAACGAGCGCCTGATTGGCGAGGCGATGCGGCACGAGCTAACGCTGCTTCTCGACGAGCTATCGCCGCTTGAAGCGGCAGTGCTGCGCCTGCGCTTTGGTCTGGATGGCGAGTCGGAAGAAGAGCTGACCCTCAAAGAGATCGGCCAAAAATATGGCCTGTCGCGCGAGCGAATCCGGCAGATCCAAGACCAAGCCCTAGTGCGCATGCGCAAGGCGTTTCAGCGTCGCGATCTGCTGTAGCGAACGCAGCCGCCCGGCCCCAAAAAACGAGGCGCGAGATGTCGTCAATTGCACTGGCAACGCCCCGCTCTTGTGGGACTTGTGGCCTTGCGGTCGTGCTGAGTGTCGTCCTAAGTGGCGCTCTCGTGCCGTCGCTGTACGCCTCCCCTAAATCGGAGACTGCCATGGCTGCGGCGCCGCCGTCCTTCCGTGATCCACTCCCGCGAGCGCTGGCTCTGCGCAGTTCCAATGCAGCGGTGCTGAGCACGGCCTACAAGGCGTTGCTGGCCGGGGACATGACAGCCTTCGCCTTGATTGCCCGCGCCGTGCTTGCGGGTCGTGCACTGCCGGTACCGAGGCCTGGAGACACCCCATCGGCGCGGTTCTTCCGGCAGCTTCTTCATGAAACGCCAGCCGCTGATCGCGACGCATTCCTGACGCTGGGTCTGCAAGGGCAAGTCAGCAATGTGGCCCTGCTGGAGCGGTCTCCGCGTGTGACGCTATCGGCCTCGCCGCCGGCTATCGCCCTGCTGCAGCGATACTTTGCGGCCTTTGAGAATCCGCTGCGCAGCCAGGATCCGAAGGCACTGCTGGGCGAGCACTTGGCGGTCTACGACCGCTATCCGCAGCCGATGTTTGTGCGCATCGCCGGCGATCTGGGAATGGCCGAAGCGGTGCCGCACCTAGAGCGCTTCCTGCGGCTGCAGCGCCGCTTCTACCGACTGCAGACCGACTACACGACCCACCCCGTCGAAGTCGACACGCTATTTCGCGAGAGCTTGCGGGCCCTCCTGCGCATCGCAGAACTTACGCCAGCAACGGCGGCCAGCGTGCGAGCCGTCGTACAGCACGCAGAGGCCCAGGCCGCCAGCGAAGAGGGCGGAAATCCGCTCTATGGCACCGGCGAGCCGATCACACTTGAGACCTACTGTGACAATCAGGGCACGGCCCCACCCAGCGTGAACGTGATTGAGACTCGCCTGCAAGCGCACGAGCAGCTTCGCAGCAAGCGGCAGCTACTCAAGCAGGCCCTGCTAGCACTCTCTGGGGACCGCGCTGCCGCCTCCTCGCTCGGGACTGCTCAAGTCCGCAATGCAGCCCCCCTGGCGGTGCCCGGTGCGCCCTGGGTTTTTGAGAGCGATGTCGGACAAGCCGCAGTATCTGGGCCGACGCTGTTCGTCGTCACTCGTCAGTTTGTGGAGGGCCAGCACCGCCTCGTCCTGTGGTCGCTTGACCTGCGCAGCGGACGCAGCCGCTTTGTCGTGCGCTTGGTGCATCCTGAGGCCAAGTCCGGTACCGATTCAGAGCTGAACATCCGTGGGCTGTGCGCCGATCCAGACGGTAGCCCGGTGCTGCTGAGCACGAAATTCGTCCGCCCTGGCGAGCGCCAAAGCTCGCTCCTGCGCTTCGATGCGGCGACCGGTGAGATCTCGGCCATCTTGCCGCTTGCCGTGTCGGGTGCGGCCGAACCGACGCTGCTTGTCTGCGATGCCCACGGCTACCTCTTGCGTCGCGGCACCGTGCTGTTCCGGCAGCACCTCTCTGGTGAGCTGGCCTTCCGCCACTCTCTGTCGGCTGAAGCCAAGGTCGCGATCGGCGATACGCAGGCTGTCGTGCTTGAGCCGAGCGGAGTTCAGATCTTCGAAGCTGGAAGGGTCGCACCACGCCGCTTCGCGGTCGCCGATCTGCTGGGACAGAAGACGCTGCCCAGCCAGGCCTTTCCCTTGGCGCTGCGCGATGGCTTCGCTCTGGGGCACGGTCGCGACGACGTTCTGTTGATCTTTGACCGCGATGGCCGCATCCGCTCCGAGAACAAGCTGCCCCAGGGGGCCGGTCCAGTCAGCATCGCCGGTGACACAGCATCGGGACGAGCCATGCTAGGTCGCGATCAGCTGTGGGTGGTCGGTAGCGACGCGCACATCCACAAGTTCAAGACGCCGCTCAATGTGAGCGAAGTCTTCGTCAGTCCAGTCGCAGCCTACGTCACGGATGGTCGCTCGCACGTTGAGCATCGCTTGCAGGACGGATCCAGCCATCCTCTGCAGCTTCCCGGAACGCCGCACATGGCTAAGGTACTGACCGCCACCCCTGATTGGATCATCGTCGCCGTTTACCGCGACGGCTACTACCTGGCCGCCATTCCGCGCTAGTGCGATGGCGCTGGCCAGCCGGTCTGCCTGTCGACTACAGCCGGCCGGCGTGGCGATACCATTCGATGGTTTGCAGCAGCCCTTCTTCCAAGTCAAAACGCGGCTGCCAGCCAAGCAGCTCTTGCGCTTTGCTGATGGCAGGCACGCGGAGCTCCACATCGGGATGGTTCCAGCGCACAAACTCTATCGGCGATGAAGAACCGACCAATCGATGGATCATCTTGGCGAGGTTGTAGACGGTAACTGTTGATCTGGGGTTACCGATATTGAAAGCGTGACCAACCGCGGCGGGCTTGGTTAGCGTCAGCAGCACTGCATCGATGATGTCGTCGATGTAGCACCAGGCGCGAATCTGCGCGCCGTCGTTGTGGATGCGCAAGGTCTCCCCCCGCAGAGCGCGCACGATGAAGTGGTGCACCGCCCCCTCGCCTACCTGACGCGGCCCGTAGATGTTGAAGGGGCGGATCGACACCGCCGGAAACTCGAACTGGCGGTGGTAGCTCATGCACAGGTGCTCAGTCGCCAGCTTCGCCACGGCATACGTCCAGCGCGCCTCGCCCACCGCGCCCAGCGTCGTGGCGTCGAACTCCGTGACCTGATAGGCGTAGCGCCCGAAGACCTCGCTGGTTGAGAAGTCGACGAACCGCCGACAGCGCCCCCCGGCGAATGCCGCTTCGAGCACCGCCGCAGTGCCCAGCAGCGACACCCGCATCGTCGTAGTCGGCGCCTTCATGACCGTATCGACACCGGCGATCGAAGCAAGATGGATGACGACATCCACATCGCTCACCGCCCGGCCGACGGCCTCGGGATCCAGCACGTCACCAACACAGATCTCGACGTTTTTGTGTTCATGCAGCGCGGCGGGTCGCAGCGCGTCACGTCGCATGATGTCGAGCACACGCACGCGGTTGTGCTGCCGCAGACGCTCGACCAAGTGCGAGCCGATGAAGCCCGCGCCACCCGTGATGAGGACGTGCGCATCGCGCAGCTCCGCCCCGTGGTTTACCGACTGAGCGCCGGGAACAGAAGGTTCAGAAGACATGGGCGCGCAGTCTACTGCAAACCACTCCGTAAAGGCGCCTTGCGGAGTGGCAAATCATGGGCCATTGCGGCGAAGTCGTAGCTCTTGGCAGTGCGTCCTTGCGCCGGCGCTGGATGATCCGCCGCCCCTCCCCTTCGCCGCGGTACGATGCACAAGAGGGGGAATCTGGATGCGCTTACGACGATGCCAGGGGCTTATCTTAGTTGCTTCATTGGCGCAGCTCGCGCTGGGCTGCCGCACGCTTAACACCGGAGACGCCGACGGCGGCGAGCTCCCCGACATGGCCATCGAGGATGCCGGAGGCTCGCCAGATGACGGGAGCACCGATGCTGCCGTGGATGCCGCCGGACCGATTGCTCGCCCGGTGCTCACACCCGGGGCCAAAGATCGCGTGCTCTTTCGCGGCACGATGCTGACCCCGAGCGGCCCTATGGCGGGTGAGCTCTTAGTCGAAGGCAACACCATCACCTGCGTCGCCGCCAGCTGCAGCGGTCAAGCAGGAGCCACCGGGGCGACGATCATCCAGACGAGCGGCGTCATCGCACCCGGACTTGTCGATGCCCACAACCACGGCCTGTTCAATATCTTTGATGAGGGGGACTGGAACCCCGGCCGCTTCTACAAGAACCACAACGAGTGGACGACCGACACGCGCTACAAAGAGGTCGTCGATGCGAAGCAGCATCTGAACAGTGAAGGCACATCGCCGGTCGACTATCGCTGCGAGCTCGACAAGTACGCTGAGATCAAAGCCCTCATTGCCGGCACAACGTCCTTCACTCTCGCCCCTGGCGCCGTCGATCTGCTCTGTTATTCATCGATCGCGCGGACCATTGATACCCGTCGCAACGGCCTGGGCAGCGACGCAGTGCAGACGGCGATCGCGGTCCCCAGCGACTCAAGCGCCACCACGATCTGCAACAACTTCACGGCGGGCACCACCAAGGCCTACGTCATCCACATCGGCGAAGGCATCGACAGCATTGCACTTGCCGAGTTTGCGCTGCTCGAAAGTCGCAGCAGCGGCTGTCTGCTCGCCCCGCAGACCGCGATCGTGCATGGCACTGCGCTGGGAACACCAGAGTTCACCAAGATGGCGAACGCCAAGATGAAGCTGGTGTGGTCGCCGAAGTCGAACATGTTCCTGTACAACGACACGACGCGCATTGACCTGGCCATCCAGGCCGGCGTGCAGACCATCGCGCTGGCGCCTGACTGGGCCTTGGGCGGTAGCGTCAACCTACTCGACGAGCTTCGCTTCGCCCGTACGCTGAGTCAGACCAAGTTCCCCGGTCTGCTGAGCAGCCGTCGCCTGTTCGAGATGGTGACGATCGATGCAGCCCGCGTCCTAGCGGTCGACAACGTCCTGGGTTCGCTGGAGGTCGGCAAACGAGCCGACCTGTTCTTGTTCAGCGGCGATCCGCAGAACCCATACGACGCACTGATCCAGACACGCCCAAGTGGCATCGACCTGGTGATGCTGGAGGGGCGGGTCGTCTTTGGCGCGCCAGAAGTACAGGCCGCTGCGCCCGACATGCCGGGCTGTGAAGCGCTGCCGATCTGCACGACCAACAAGTTCCTCTGTGCCGCTGAGACGTCGACGCTAAACAAGCTGGATCAAACGTACGCGACGATCGCGCAACAGCTGACGACCGGGCTTGCGAACTACGACACCATGGTTTCGCCCATGGGGATTGCGCCGATGTCGCCGCTGGCCCCGCTCACCAAGTGTCAGTAACGCCTACTTCGGCAGCAGTGAGCCCAAGGTCCGCCGCAGCAGGGCTCGCGTCTCAGGCAAGATCGGCCCCGCCAGGGCGCGCCGCGCCAGCAGCAAGAGCCCCATCGCCACCAGCAGATTTCCGCCCAGCAGTGCCGCCAGCGCCCACGGCAGGCGCAGTCGCAAGAGCAGCGCAGACAGGGCCAGGCCTTCGGCGATCAGCAGCGAGAGCAGCCCCATAAACCCAGCGACCACTAGGTAGGCGATGCCGCGGAACAGGCGCTGACGATCGCGGCTGGCTTCTCGCTGCGCGATCTCAAGATGGATCCGCAAGAGGCCTAGCACCACGGACAGCAAGCGACGCGACAGATCCCCGCTCACCGGCGCGGGCTCCGCCTCTTCGCCAAGACCAGCGAACGTATCGCTGAAGCCGGCATAGCCTGACGCATCAACCTCGCGATCGCCGTCCGACTGTGCGCTGCCGGGATACCCGCTACTTGCCACGATTCGAGCCGTTGAACAGCACTCCGACGATAAAGCCGAAGCCAATCGCCACGAGCAGCGAGAAGAAGATATTGTCGCGGACGCGATCGCGGGTGTTGTCGAGAAGGCCCCCGCGTAGCTCGCGCATGATTTGGGCGGTGCGCTTCTCTAGCTCGGCAAGCAGCTGATCGACTCCAGGCGGATCGCTCCTGCCGGGGCCGCGTTCACCAGCGCGCTCCGGGCCACGTCCGCGCGGACGCGTTGCGCCACTCGGGATGGGCTCACTGACCACGCGGAAAATTTCTTCCAGTTGCCGCCGCACCAGCGCCTTGGTGCGCGTCGTCCGCTCAGCGACTAGGGCAATAACGCGGTCCAGATCGCCGTCGGTGGCGGCTAGGGACTCGGCATCTAGCTCGCCCCACTCGGCCAGCAGGGCTGGCTGCAGCGTGGCGAATGCGCCTGCAAATGCTGCCTTCCCAAAGCCTGCGCTGTCCTCTGCCATCGTCGCGATTCTCCGTGTTATCCGAGCCGGTCGCTGCGTGGCAACTAGCTGCCGACGCTGCGCGCTCGCAAGACTGAGCCAAGATCGTATCGGAAGCGAACTTCCCCTGTCTAGAGGGAGTGGCAGAGCGGTTCCGGTTGTACGTGACGCTGCGCTCAGCAGGAGGCCTTGCTCGTTCTGCTTGACCCCGGCCACCTTCGATTGGAAAACTGGTCCCAATTATCCGAGTCTGGAGCCCGCATGCCCTCTTCACACGCCCCCTGCTGGATGAGTCGCCGAACACGGCGGGCGGGACTCCCTGCCATCGGGTTCCTCAGCCTGCTCCTTGGGGCCGGCAGCGCCCTGCACTGTGGCAAAGACCCCGAGGTCAAGGCCGTCGAGCTAACCAAGCAGGTGGACGTGCTGTTCACCCAGCACAAGTGGGAGCAAGGTGAAAAGAAGGCACAGGATATTCTGGCACTCTCTGGGCTGTCGGCTCCTTCGCGCGACCAGGCCAAGCTGAAGGTTGACCAGGCGCGATCCGAGCAGCAGGCGCGGCAGCAGTATCAGCGCTTCGTCGGCAACAAAGACACCGACACCGACGTCGCGGTGGCTGCCTATCGCGACCTACCCGAGACCTCGGTGTATCGCCAGCTTGGGCGCGCTGACTACGAGAAGCTGCGGCCGCAGTTCATCGCCGACCATATCGAGAAGGCCGAGTCAGCTCTGCAAAATGGCCGCTGTCCCGACGGGAAGTCGCATCTGCAGCAGGTCCTCGATGTCGATCCGCAGAACCAGAAGGCGATGGACCTGGCCAAGAAGCCCTGCGGCAAGAAAGAGTAGCGACCTAGGTCGCGGAGGGGCGCTGCCGCGCGATCCCCAGCTTACGCATTTTGCTCTGCAGCGTCGTCGGTTTGACCCCAAGCAGAGCTGCAGCACCTCGCTCGCCATAGATCTGTCCATGGCTCTCGCTCAGCGCCCGCTCGATGGCTTGCCGCAGCGCGACATCGAGACGCAGGACGCGGTTGCTCGCAGCCGGCTCACTGGTCGCCTTGTGCGCACTGCCGCCAAACTCCGGCGGCAGGACCAGCGGGTCGCGCCCTGGCGTCAGGATCAGCGCGCGCTCCAGCAGGTTCTCTAGCTCGCGCACATTGCCCGGCCAGGAGTAGCGCTGCAGGCGCTCGATGACCTCGGGCGAAAAGCGCGGTGGCAGTCGACCATGGCGCCCGGCGAGGCGCTCAAGCAGTGTCTCGGCCAGCACCGGCAGGTCATCCAAGCGCTCGCGCAAAGGCGGCAGCGTGATCGGAAAGATGTTCAAGCGGTAGTACAGGTCCGATCGAAACGTCCCACGATCGATCATCTGCTCCAGCGGCTGATGCGTGGCGGCGATCAGGCGCACATCGACGCTGTAGGTATTCTCGCCACCGACTCGCTCGATCTCGCCCTCCTGCAGGACGCGCAGCAGCTTGGCCTGGGCCCGTGGCGGAAGCTCGGCCACTTCGTCCAAAAGCAGCGTGCCGCCATGCGCCCGCTCGAACAGCCCACGGTGCTGTGTCGTTGCTCCGGTGAACGCGCCGCGCTCGTGTCCGAACAGCGTGCTCTCCAGCAGGCCCTCCGGCAGCGCACCACAGTTGACGCGCAGAAATGGCCGGTTCGCGCGAGCTGACAGCCGGTGTATGCGACGGGCGAAGACCTCTTTGCCTGTCCCCGACTCGCCGCGCAACAGCACTGTCGTATCGTGCCCGGCCACCAGATCGATCAGTGAAAGAATGCGCCGACTGGCCTCGCTGACGCTGACCAGGCGTTCTGGCTCGCTGACACGGAGTAGCTCGCTGCGCAGGTGCTGCGTCTCGACGTGAGCGCGACGAGAAAGACTGGCAACGCGCTCGACCAAAAGTAGGTGGCGCCAGGCGACGCGCAGCAGGTTGGCAACCGCATCTTTCAGTGCGCTACTCAGCGGCGGCTCAGAGCAGCCCAGGCCGAGTGCGGCATAGCCCACCAGCGCCCCCTCAGCGAAGAACGGCACCACTAGCAGCTCTTCCAGCTTGCCTTCGGCCTGAAAGCTGCGCAGCACTTGCCGCGGCAGGGCATCCAGCGGTGTCTCACCCTCTCCGCGCGGGCGTCGCGAGTAGTGGACCACGGAGTCGGCATCGCGGTCACGCAGCGGAAGTTCGCTGCTGCTGCGATTGGTTTGGCTGATGCTGACGGTGGGACTCTCGGGGTCAAAAACCGTCGCTTGAAACGGAGCCTCCCGGCCCTGCCCGTCTCGCTTGCCGAGCTCAAAGCCCCGCAGCGGCAGGTGGCGTCGCACGGCCTGGACGAAGGCACGTCCGGTCGCCGGCACGGTGTGCACGCCACTTAGCGCGTCGGCTAGCTCCCCCAGGAGCAGGATGTAGCGATCTGGCATCGCGACACCATTATATCGGTGGCAACGCTCGGTCGTCACTGGGGGCAACGATATTTCGGTGACCGGTCAGCCCCACCCGCGCTAACCACGCAGATGTCGGCCCTTTTTTGCTCGGCACGGGGCCTGCTTTGAATCCGCGCCGAGAGCCGATCCCCAACGGGTCGTAGCTGCATTCGGCAGCCGTCCCCGGCGGATCGCCCGGAGGAATCGATGGCCTATGTGATCACGGAACCGTGCTTGGGCGTCTGCGACACGTCCTGCGTCGACGTCTGCCCCGTGGACTGCATCCACGGGCCGAAGAGCCCGCGCGAGCTGGAAAAAGTCCCCGAGGACAAGCGCAAAGTCGTACTCGCCCAAGTACAGATGTACATCAACCCTGACGAGTGCATTGACTGCGGCGCCTGCGAGCCCGAGTGTCCCGTCGATGCCATCTTCGAGCTGGACGCGGTGCCCGCCAAGTCACGCAACTACATCGAAAAGAACTCCGCCTTTTTCCGACGCTGATCCGTACAAGCCGCGTCCTCGCGGCGACTGCCTGCCCAAATTTGACCGCTGCCCGCCAGCATGTGACGTTGCCAAGACGTTCGACATGATGAAGCTGGCGATCCTGCATCAGGGTCACGAGACCTCGACTGACCCGACAATCCAGAACGCGCGGAACCTGCGCGACGTCCTGACAACCACCGCTGCCGAGCTAGGTTTTCTCGCCGAGCCGGTGTTCCTCGACGACGCGATGGCATGGGTGGCAACTCTCCGGCGGCTGCAACCGGACCTCGTCTTCAACGCCGCCGATCTCGGGTTCTTCAATGACATCACGCTAGAGCCACACATCGCTGCCGTCTTGGAAGCGATGGCGCTGCCGTTCACCGGCTCGGCCGCCCACGCTGGCATTCTCAGCGGCGACAAGTATTCCTCGAAGCTCCTGCTGGAATCGCTGGGCATTGCGACGCCGCGCTGCTATCTGCCGACCCAGCTACTTGCCGACTCGACGGCTCGGCGGGCAGCGCAGTACCCGCTTATCATCAAGTCTCGTCGCGGCCACAACAGCGTCGGCATGTCAGCGCGATCGGTGGTGCACGATGCCGACTCGTTGCCTGGCCAGCTGGCCGAGACCGGCGTCTCGCCGACGCAGCTCTTGCTCGAAGAATTCATCGATGGGCGCGAGGTCTGTGCCGGCTTCATTGGCAATCAGCCGCGCACCATCCTGCCCATCTTCGAGGTGCCCTTTGAAGGCCTGCCCCCCGGGGCTCCGCGCATTCTCGACTTCACGGCCAAGTGGTTGCCGGGCACGGCTGAGTACGATGTGACCATCCCCTACCCAGCCAAGCTGCCCGAGACGCTTACCGTACGCATTGAGCACAGCGTGCGCGTCATCGCCGAGCAGTTCGAGATGACCGACTACGGCCGCATCGATTTCCGGCTGCGCCCCGACGGAAACAGCGGCTGGGATCCCTGCGTCATCGACATCAACACCAATCCCGACATCTCCAAGGGCGCTGGCCTCGCCAACATGGCGGCGGCGGCTGGCCTGGCCTATCCCGAACTAATCCGCCGGGTCATCGATGCCGCGCGACAGCGCACCGCGCACCTGATGCGCGGAACTCGTCCGGTGCTGGCCACACCCGCTAATCCGGCGTCGCCATGAATCGGCCACGCAGCCGGCAAGCTCGCCCGACCTCCGCGACTCCGCTGCGGGTTGCTTACTTTCTGCGCGGACTCGACGGGGTCTTCCTGCGGCCACCTGCCGGGGTTCAGCTATTTGCCCTGGTCACCGCCGGCACGGATCAGGAGTCCTTCGCTCGGCGCAGTCTGCCCGCCGAAGCGGTCTTGCCATTTCGACTTCTGGGCAAGCACGGCCCCTACCCCACAACTGAGGAGCTCCTGCGACATTCCGATGTTGTCGCAGTCTTGCGGCGACACCGCGTAGGTGCGCTATTCCTTTCTTCCGCTTGCAGCCCAGGGACTTGGGAATGGTCGCAGCGGTACCGCATCCGCCTGCTGATGACCGAGTACGCTGAGCAGCGTCGTCTAGAAGACAAAATCTGGTTCGATCGCTTCTTGCAGCGACATCACCTTCCACGCCCCGCCGGAGCCAGCTTTCGTCTCGGTCGCGATCCACTCCCCCAGCCAACGCCTGCCGTCCTGCAGATCGCTGACTCGATGGGTGGCGAGGGAACCTTCTTCCTAAAATCCGCCCTTGAGCTGAGCGACCTGCAGCAAAAAGGAATGATCCACAAAGGACAGCGCTACCTGCTGCGCCGCTATATCTCAGGGCGCCCATTTGGCATCACGGTCTATGTCGGCGAGCGGGACATCCTGCTCTCCGCGCTGCGGCTGCAGTGTTACTACCCGGCCGCCGATGGATCGGCACAGCGCGGGTTTGCTGGCATTCAGTGGGTCGCCAGCGCTGATCTTTCCGATCGCTTGCGGCGCCGCGTCAATCGCACCTTCTTGGCCCTGGGCCAGGCATTACACCGACGGCGTGCATTGGGCTTTGCCAATGTCGATTTCATGGTCGATGCACAGGATCGAATCTTCATCCTGGAGTGCAACGCCCGAATGTCAGCAGCCACTCCGCAGCTGCTGGCGCATCCCGATCTAATTGGCGGGGAAGATGTCGGGCAGCGCTTCCTGCAGCGCGCCCAGGCTCCCGGGCGCTGCAGCCGCAGTCCTCGGCTGGGCTCCCTGCCAGATTCCGATTTTGTCGGAGCAACGCTCGATCTGGTCGTTCCCGCAGCCGGAGTCCGCCCGCCCAAGGACAGGAATCCGCCGCGTGTGCGGCGCGCCTATCGCACCGGCCGTTACGTTGCCCGCGAGGAGGGCTTTGCCTTCATCGCCCCCTCGGCGCTGCCGCCACCCTCCGGGGCGGAGATCGCGCTGTTCTTTTTCGCCGAGCGTGGTCAAGTCTGCACGGAAGACGACACCCTGGCGACAATCCTCTCATCCCAGCCGCTCTACGACGGACAGGGCGGTCTATTGCCGCTCGCGCAGCAGATCTTGGCCCACTTCCGACCGACTGCGCGGATCGGATCTCGCCCCTCCCCTAAATAGGAACCTGACCATGGCTAGTTCCTCTTTGGTCTTGGACCTCGCCGCTGCCCAGGAACGGGTCTTGCGCTTGCTGCGAGCCCCCTTTGTGGCTCCCGAGACCGATCTGCATCACATCGCCCGGGACGTGCTGGCGCGTCGGGAAGAGGTCTTGGCCTGCCTGCAAGATCAGCCGACTCCCTGCTATGTCTTTGACCCGGTCGGATTCGCCAACGCGCTGGCTGAGTTCCGACAGACTTTTGATCGTCAGCTCCCCCGTCATCATTCCTTTTTTGCCGTGAAGTCCAATCCGCACCCCCGCGTGCTGGAGGCGGCCGTCCGGCACGGCTTCGGCCTGGATGTATCCAGCGGACGTGAGCTGTCGCAGGCCCTGTCCTTCCCCGACTGTCCCATCGTCTTTTCCGGGCCCGCCAAGTCCCAAGACGATCACGAACGAGCTCTTGCGCACAGCGACCGTGTAACGGTTCATCTCGACAGCTTCCGCGAACTTAGGAATCTGGCAGCAACAGCGGAACAGCGCAGAAAGCCGATCCGGGCTGGCGTCCGGGTGAGTCCCCAGGGGCACGGAGCCTGGTCCAAGTTCGGAATCCCACTGTCCGATCTCCCGCGCTTCTTGCGCCTAGCTTGGGAGTCTCCCTGGCTGCAGCTAGAGGGCGTGCAGTTTCACCTGAGCTGGAATCGCGATCCCCGCCCCTATGTCGACAGTCTATCCGCCCTCGCGCAGGTCCTCACGACTCTGGAGCCCGCCGAGCGCGCCCGGCTGCGCTTCATCGATATCGGCGGCGGCTTCCGCCCGCACCGGACGGAGGGGTACTTCCCCTCGGACCATCCGCAGGGCAGCCTGCTCGCCACCGCCGCCGACCACTTCGACGAGGTCTGCGAGTTCACCGCCCCGCACTTCGTCAAGGACTCGGTACCGCTCTCCGCCTACGCCGAGGCGATCGGCGAGGCAGTGCGCCAGCGCATCGCTCCCCTCGGTGACTTCGCGATTTACACCGAGCCCGGTCGCATCGTCGCCACCTTCGCCATGCATATCGCGCTGCGCGTCGTCGACCGCAAGAGCGATGACCTGGTGATCGTCGACGGTGGAATCCATATGGTCGGCTGGGAGCGCTACCTGCAGATCTACCACCCGGTGGTCAACCTGACTCACCCCGCCGAGCGCGAGCTTGCCGTCCGCATCGGTGGCTCGCTCTGCGACTGCGAAGACGTCTTTGGCCGCACTTGCTATGCGTCGCAGATCGACGAAGGGGACATCCTGCTCATTCCGTATCAGGGTGCCTATTCGTACACGAGCGCACAGAACTTCATCCGCGATATCCCGCCGGTCATCTCCCTGCCTGCCCCGTCGTCGGACCACTGAGCGCAAGCTCGTCCCGCCCCGCATCGTCCCCTGCCCAATCCTGCCCCCCCAATCTCGCCACCGATCCGTCGGGCCCCCGGGCCAAGCCGGGGCGAGTTTGGCCATGACTCGCCCGTCCGCTGCGTGATACGATCACCGCGGACCGTTTTGTGAAGAAAGGACGCATCCATGGCTGAGCAAACGCCTGCGAGCCCGGCCCCGGCTGGGGCGGCGACCGATGGCCTTACGGCGATGGCGCGCACCGTGCTGAACCTGGTCAATGAAGCCCGCCAGCCGCTGTCGCTGCGGCTGCTTGCCCCGTCGCCGAAGCTGATGCAGGCGGCCGCGCAGCACGCCGAAGACATGGTGCGGCGTGGCTACTTTCACTTCCAGGGCCAGAACGGCGGCGAAGACCTGGATGCGCGGGTTAAGCGCCTGGGCTTTACCGGCCGCACCGCCTGCGCGTTGGGCCGGGGCACCGAGGATGCGGAAGAGACGACGCGTCACTGGCTGGCTGACAGCACGACGCGCCCGACGCTGCTCGACAAGGAGTACCGCGAGCTGGGGGTCGGTGCCTTCGGCGGTCACTGGGTGCTGCTCGTCGGCCTGCCCGACCTGGTCATCGACGACAAGATGCGGGCGCGGGTGCGTCAGCTCATCAACGATGAGCGCTTGTCGGTACGCGTCCCGGTGCTGCAGGAACACCCGCAGCTGAATCACCAGGCGCAGGTGCACTGCCTGGACATGTCGGCGCGCAGCTACTTTTCGAACATCAGCCCCGAGGGCAAAGACGAAAACCACCGCGCGGCAAGCGCCGGGTACGAGGGCAAGGTCAAGATGCTCCTCTCCGACAAGGAGGACGTCGAGGACGCCATCAAGACCTGGCTGCACAGCGCCTCGATGCGCGCTGCGATCATTGACTCGGCGATGTACGCCTTTGGCGTCGGCATGTTCAATGGCAAGTGGGCGCTGCTCCTCGGCGCCGAGCTCGAAATCCAACAGAAGCCCGAGACCGAGCTGGAGTCGGATCTGCTCACCGCGTTCAACAGCCAGCGCAGCGCGGCCGGCCTACCGCCGTTCCGCATTGTGCCCAGCTTGCAGAAGGCGGCCGTGGGCCACAGCACCGACATGAACGACAAGGGCTTCATGGCCTACGAGCATCCCGAGGCGCGCGGCGTGCTGGGCTGGATCAAAGAGGTCGGCTACAAGGGCCGCACCTTCCCCGCCGTCACCAAGGGCCCCACCAATGCCGATGCGGTGCTGAAGATTTTCCTCGGCAGCGCCGGTCACAAGCAGCAGCTGCTAAATGGCGAGCTTCGCGATCTCGGCATCGGCATCAAGAACGGGCACTGGACGGTGATCCTGGCTGCGCCGCAGGTCGAAGCCAATGGCTCGGTGCGCGACGAGTTCCTCGGGCATCTCAACAGCCAGCGTGCCGCCTCGAATGCGCCCAAGGCCGAGGTCTCGCTGCTGCTTAACGCCGTGGCGCAGCACTTTGTCGAGGACATGGTGAAGCGCGACTTCTTCGCCTTCGCCAATCCCGAAGGCCAGACCCCCGACGCGCTCGTGCGCAAGGAGGGCTTTGCCGGCTCGCTGGGCGTGGCGCTGGTCCGCGGTCCCAGCACGCCCGAGGGGGCGCTTACCGCCTGGCTGAAGAATCCCCAGAACCGGCAGACGCTGCTCGACGCACGCTTTGTGCGCATCGGCCTGGGCGTCGCTGAGGGGCGCTGGCTCTTGATCTTGGGCTCGGCGTAGTCGCAGCGCCGCTCACTACTTCGGACGATCGAAAACCAAGGACGACGAATGCTCCGCTCTGCCTCCACCGTCGGATTTTCCCTGTTCCTCGGGCTGACCTTCAGCGGCTCGCTGGCTGTGGCGCAAGCGCCGGCGGGCTCGACGGCTGCCCCCGCTGCCCCGGCAGCCCCGCCGCTGTCCAAGGCGCAGATCCTGGCCGCCAAGACGTTCTTTGATCGCGGCCAGAAGCTCTACAACGAAGGAAAGTACGAAGCGGCATGGATCGAATTCAGCTCGGCCTATGAGATCGCGCCGCTGCCCGACCTGATCTTCAACCTGGCTCGCTGCGAGGTGAAGATGGGGCGGACCAAGGAAGCCATCACTCACTACCGCGAGTTCTTGGCGATGGTCCCCAATGATCCGGCGGCGCCGCGGATTCGCTCCGAGATCGAGAGCATGGAGCGTCGGCAGCAGGGTCTGCCCGAGCCTTCCGCCACCCCGGCCCCCGAGACTCCGCCCCCCCCGGTGGCGAGCACGGGCCGCAAGTTCCCGCTGGCTTCGGCGCTTTTGGGCGGCGGCACGGCGCTGTTCCTGATCTTTGGCGGGGTCGCCGTCGGCGTCGCCACGTCGCGCTACAACGGCCTGTCGCTGCCGCCACCAGATGGCTGCAAGCCGATGTGCACCGACGACGAGGTCGGGCAGGTGCGGACGCCGCTCAACGCTGGTTACGCCATGTTTGGCCTGGCCGCCGTCGCTGCCGCCGCAACTGTGGTGGTGCTGCCGTTCGAGCTGGGTCTCTTTAATCGCGAAAAGAAGGTCTCGCTATACATATCTCCAAGCTCGCTTGGAATCGCCGGGAGGTTTTAAAATGCGCGCTAATCAAGTATTGCCGTTCATGCTAGCGGGCACCGCTGGCTGTCTTGATTTACAAGCTCTCCAGTCTGATGCCAAAGACGCCGCTCTTCCCCCGGTTGAAGATATGGCGTTGCCGGCGGGTGACATGGCCATGGGGCCGGCCGACATGGCCGTTCCTGCCAAGGACATGACTGTCATTCAAGACATGACGGCCCCGCCTGTCACCTGGACGCAGCAGCATAAGGTCGGAAATATCAACCTATATGCGCTGCATGGAAAAACGGTTGGCGCCGAAACAACGGTCTGGGTGGCTGGCGACAACTCAAAGTCCGCCTATTACACAAGCGCCGCCAACAAGTGGACAAGCAAGGACATGGACGCTGCCAAGGACAAGACCTTCCGCGGGCTGTGGGCCGCGAGCGACAAGGTGGTCTGGGCAGTTGCCGACGGCGGCTTCATCTACAAGGGCGATAACGCCGGCACTTGGACCCCCCAGACCTCGGGAGTCACCACCAACCTAACCGGCATATTCGGCAACTCGGGCACAGATATTCTGGTCTCTGGTTCGGATACCGCGAAGTTCTTGTCATCGAATGATGGAACCGCCTGGACCGCTCTTACTCACAATCAGACCTCGGCTTCCACTGGCATCTGGGTAACTGGCAACATCACGTTCGCCTCGGCCCCCAATGGCGTAGCAATTCGTGGATCTGATCGCGCAACCTGGACGCTAGAAACGACCCAGGCGGGAACGACGTTTAACAGCGTTGCCGGCGCCGACGACAAGAACGTGTACACCGTTGGGAATGGCGGCTATATCGCGAAATGGGACAGCACCAACACCAAGTGGGTCTCCACCAAGGTAGATGCGGCTGGGCGAGACTTCCTGTCGGTTTGGGCCATCTCGGCAACCGACGTCTGGGCCGTGGGCAAGGCCGGGATGGTGTATCGCAACGACGGGACGAAGTGGAACTTCGTGGGCCCCACCGCCATCCCGACCTATGACGTGCGTGCCGTCTGGGGCGATGCCAAGGGCGTCTATATCGCGGTCTACGACGCGGGGTCCAAGGACAGCTTCGTCTACAAGTACTAGCCGCCGGCCCCTTGCCCCACGGCTGAATGCAGACTTCAGAGGTGGGAAGTCGCGCTTCCGAGGCGGGGGCAGCTGATTCAGAGGCGGGGAATCGGACTTCCGACGCGGGGAATCGGACTTCCGGCGCGGGGAATCGGACTTCCGGCGCGGGGAATCGGACTTCCGATGCGGGGAATCGGACTTCCGATGCGGGGAATCGGACTTCCGGCGCGCCAGATCGCCGTTCCGACGCGCCAGATCGCGCTCCCTACGCGCAGGGGATGGGGGGCGCGAGGGGGGGCTTAGCTGCCGCTTGGGCTGCCGCCGTCGGCGCGGGCTCGGCCGCCGGGTGAGCCCCACAGCCCGCTTGGACCGAAGGCCAGCCAGGCTACCGGCCAGGCCAGGGCCAATAGACCTCCCGTCACGTAAAGCAGCATCCGCGACAGCTCGCGATCGGCGCCGAGCGGGAGGAGCGAGGCTGAGCCTCGGCTGCGCACCAGATAGAAAAGGAGCGACAGGACGAAGTGCATGCCGCGCTTGAGCGAGCTAAAGCCGCTGATGATCGAAGCCGGCACCGATAGCGCGTGCGTCTGCGTGAAGCTGACCAGGGTGGCGGCGGAGTACGGCTCGACGAAGCCGCGCACGTAGTTGAAGACCAGGCAGTTGGCGACGGCGGCGGCCACAAAGCCGAGCCGGATCAGCGCGACGTAGCGGGCCGAGTCAGGCCCCAGGGCCAGGCAGAGCGTGCAGGCTGGATAGAGCAGCAAAAGCCCCAGCGCCGCCCCCATCAGCCGCACGGTGGCGCGGTAGGGCGGAGAGGCGCCCCCCGGCTGAGCTTGTCGCTCGGCATCGCGCTCGTGCTGAAGGTGGGCATCGCGCGAGCCGCGGCTGCAGGCCCAGTAGCCGAGGACGGCGGTGACGATGTAAAGCGGGGCCCACAGCGATGACTTGGCGACTAGCTCGACGCTGAGGCGGTTAAGCGGCGACTGGAACAGATACACGGCAAACAGCGCGACCGCGGCGAGCAGGCAGAGCAGCCACATGTGGATCGCAAAGGCGGGAAAGCGCAGGAGCGCCGCCAGTCCGCGGACGACATCCGAAAATCCCGGGCGCCGCTGGGTGCTCATCGCGCGGGGCGGTACGTCGGCGATGCGGCGGAGCTCTGAGAGCGCCAGCAACTGACTGGCCAGCGTCAGCAGAAACAGGCCGGACTGCAGCGTCAGGCGCAGCGCGGGCTGCGGCAAAAGCCAGGTCGAAAGGTCGTAAAACAGCGCGCCGAAGGCGACGGAGATCATCGTCCCGAGATAGCGAATCGAGCTGCCGATGCCTTCGCTGCCGGTGCTCTGCAGGCCCTCGATGCCGGCGCGGCGCAGCACCCCCAAGAACAGCACGGTGTCGGCGCCCGATAGGAGGGCCAGGCTGACGCCGATCGCGCCCTCTAGCAAAAGCAGGCCGATGATGCCGGGCAGCCAGGGACCCTGCTGTCCGCTGGCCATGACGCGGGCCCGCAAGAGGGCCAGGACGAAGAAGGCCAAGAGTACGAGGCAGGTCAGGCGCAGGCCCAGGCGCAGCGCTGCCTTGGGTCCGTGGCGGTCGGCATACAGGCCGGTCGGCACATCGGCGATCACCATGGCCACGCTCGCCACGCCCAGCGACAGCACGGACAGCGAGGGATCCTTTTGACCGCCGAGGGCTTCTAAGAGCGGCACCAGGACCGGGCCATGGAAGGCGAACAGATAGGCAAAGCGGAAGCGCAAGAGCGCGCGCACTTCGGGATGCGACAGGCAGGCGGTGGCCGTCTGGGGCGGCAGGCCGCGCAGGAGGATGCGGCGGACAAACCAGTTGAAGAACGCGGGAGGCAGCATGGGCGGGACGACGACGAGCTCAGCGAGGTGAGGAGTGAGCAGCGCACCCAGGACGCGACCGCCAAAGCGAGGCCGCAAGTCGGCAGGGCCGGGGCCTTGTAGCACGCCTACCGAACGCCTCGGCGATTAATTGCCGGTTGCGCTTAGGAACGCTTGCGCTTGCGCTCGCCGAGTCCAAGCATCGTGACGATGCCGACGAGGCCGAGCGTTGCGACAAGCTCGCCCACGCGCGGCGCCGGTTCAAGGCCGAGCGAAAAGAGGAGCGTGCCGCTGAGCGCGCCGGCGATGAGGCTTGCGGCGCGGTTGATCGGAACGGTGAACGAGCTCTCGCGCGCGTCGACAAGCACGAGCCCGCCGAAGAAGCCGGAGCCCTGCGAGAGCACGCCGGTTAGGACCAAGAGCACAAGCGCGAGCGGCTGCAGCGCGAGCCGAAAGCCGTCGCGCAGCGCCTCGCCGGTGGGGCCGGGAAGCAGGGTCCCGAGCATCACGAAGACGACAAGGATCGGCGTTGCGACCATCTGCTCTTCGTAGAAGAACTGCCGCGCGCCCGCGGGACCGGCGCGCTTGGCGAAGCGGCTCATCAAGGTCAGCCGCACGACATAGGCGAGCACGTAGATGGCGAGGTCGAGCAGGGCACCAAGCGGCATGCCCGAGCCGAGCGGGAGGCCGATGATGCTGGTGCCCGCAGCCAGCACCGATAGCGCGACGGCCACGCCCGAGAGCGGGCGGATGCGGTGCCCGGTGAGCACATCGACGAGCGGCGCGACCGCCAGCACGCTCGCGCGCATCCACACCATCGCGAGCGGCACGCTCACGCCCTCGAACGTGTACGCGAGCGTCGTCGTGGGGATGATGAGCGCGGTCATTACGCCGCTTATGAGCGGGCCGCGCGAGGGGAAGGGCAAGGGCACGCCGAGCACATCGCGCCGCGGCACGACGCGAAACGCACGCAGGAAGCTGAGCGTGGCGAACATCGAGACCATCGACGCGACCGCCGTGATGGGGAGCATGCCGAGGCTGGAGGGGCGAGGGTCGAGCGCGACGTCGCCACCCGTCATCGCCTTGGTGAGCGCGGCGTACGGCACGTAGCAAGCGAGGTAGCCGAAGGCGAAGGCGAGCACGTGGGTAAACGAGCCGTGCGAATCGGAGGGACGCCCTGAGGCTTCGGATACCCCATTTGAGGCTTCGGCGGGACCTGGGGCGGCTTCGGCGCGGCGGGGCGGTTCGGCAGGCAAGGAGGGCTCGGGTTCGGTTCGATGTGAGGGCACGGAGCGGAGGACCTCGTCGCGGGGACGGTGTGGCACGCGCGGCCTTCGGTGGAACGAGCTGTGTGCGATCCTGCTAGGCGGGCCCGGCGATCTCGTCGGGGCTGCGCTTGGTCGGGGCTGGCGCGATTCCCGGGTCGGCAGCCTGCCTTTTGGCTTCGCGGGCGAAGTGCCAGCTGGCCAAGAGCAGCGCGCTCAAGCTGATCAAGGCCGACAGGAAGTAGGGAGAGCCGACGCGCACGTCGTTCCGTGGGAAGTGGCTGACGCGGGCGAAGATGCCCAGGCCCAGGATCGGGCCGATGACCGCAACAACGCTGTTTAGCGACGAGAGCGAGCCCATGGCCAGCCCTTGCGCATCCGGCGGGGCGGCCTTGGACACCAGCGCGTTGATCGCGGCGCCAACACCGAAGGCGAGCAGATTCATGACGATGATGGCGTAGATCATCCAGCCCTGGGGGGCGAGGCCGTGGCCGACATAAGCGAGCGTGGCCGATGCCAGCCCAGCGAGAACAAGCTTTCGTTCCCCGAGGGTGCGCAGCAACCAGCCGAGCAGTCCGCCCTGCACCACCGCCGACATCACCCCGACGAAGAAAAAGGAGGCGCCGTTCTGCGGTGGCCCCCAGCCAAAGCGATAGGTGCAGTACAGCACCCAGGTGCCGATCATGATGAACTGCGCCAGGCCAGACAGCGCAATCACCGTCACCAGCATGCCGACGCCACGCAAGCGCGCGAGGCCGACCAGGGCAGCGAAGGGGTTGGCCTTCTTCAGATTAATCGGACGACGACGCGAGGCCGGCAGCGACTCTGGCAGGACGAACAGTCCATAGGCGAAGTTGATCAGCGAGAGGCCGGCGGCGATGAAGAACGGAATGCGTACACCGATGCCCCCGACCAGGCCGCCGATCATCGGGCCGAGGATGAAGCCGAAACCAAAGGCTGCGCCCACCAAGCCAAAGCTTCGCGCCCGATTGTCCGGCGTGGTGATGTCGGCGACGTAGGCGTTGGCCACCGAGACGTTCGACGCAAACATCCCGCCGATGACTCGCGCCCCGACCAAAAGGGGCAGCGACCGCACAAGTCCCGATAGCAGGAACATCGTGCCCAGGCCCCCGACCGAAAGCAGGAGCACCGTCCGCCGTCCATAGCGGTCAGAAAGTGCGCCCAAAAGCGGCGCGCACAGGAACTGCGTGAAGCCGAAGGTGAACGTCATGGCCCCGAACCAGTACGACTGCGATTCAAGGTTGCGCGTGAATTCCCCGACGAGAGATGGCAACACCGGCAGAATCAAGCCGACGCCCATCATGTCGATGAGCACCGTCACCAGGATGAAGCCGATATGAGCCCGCGACCGTTCCGAGGCCGCGGCAGGAGCAGACGACTCGTTCGCCATTGCGCATCTCCACCTGTACCGCAGCCATCCCGGGATAGAAAGCACAACCGTCGAAGCTGACTCGGAGCCTGGGCCTGCAGCTGGTGTGCGGCTGGTGTTTGTGACTCGCCGCCGAGCTCAACTTCGCTGGCTCAGGAAGTCCTGATGAGGTCTGACCTACCCGACGAGACCAGCCCAGGCAGAGCAAGCGCCTGCACGGCAGGCACTCTTGCGACGCGCAGCTAAGCCCAGAGCTTGATGCCGCCGAGCAAGCCGGCGACGTTTTCGACGCGCTTGACGTTCTCCGGCAGCTCGCCTTTGAGCTTCTCGGCATTGCCGCCGCCGATGTAGATCACCGACGGATTGAAGATGCGCTGGACGACGGCGAGGATCTGGCGGACGCGCTTGTTCCACTTGCGGTTGCCGGCTTCGATGCGCGCGGCATTGCCGACCGACTCTTCGTAGGTGCGTCCCTTTTCGAAGGGGTGATGCGCCATCTCAAGGTTGGGAACGTAGCGGCCCTCGACGAACAGGGCGAAGCCCATGCCGGTGCCCAGCGTCAGCACAAGCTCGACACCACGGCCGGCGATGACGCCCAGCCCCTGGATGCCGGCATCGTTAAGGACGCGCACCGGCCGCCCCGAGAGCTCGCCCAGGGCCTGCTGCAGGTTGAAGCCGGCCCAGGTCTTGTGCAGGTTAGGCGCGCTGTGGATCACGCCATCGACCACCACCCCGGGAAAGCCCACCGACAGGCGGTCGTAGGACGTATCCGGCAGCATCGACTTGACGACGGTCAGTACGGCCTGCGGTGTCGCCGGGCGCGGGGTGGGCTGGCGCACGCGGTTGCCGCTCTGCCGACCATTGGCGTCAAGCAGCATGCTCTTAACCCCGGTGCCCCCAATGTCGATGGCCAGGGTGTAGGGGCCTTCGGGGGGGGCTCGGTCGCTGGCCGCCGCCTCTCCCGCCGTGGGGGACTCGGCGGCCGTCTCGGCCCCCAGCTCTGCCGAACCCGCCCCGCTGGACGTCGTGGTCGACTCCTGCTCTGCCGGGGGGCTGGCTGACTCGGGGGGCTCTGCCCTGCCCTCGCCCTTCTTCTTGGCCTTGGTCCCCGCCTTAGACTTGCGATCGCTGCTAGCGCTCATTTTCTCTTAGTAACACGCTCTGGCTGCGCGAATCAATCCGACTGGTGCGACGTGGGCTTACGCGACGTGGGCCAGCGCAATGACCCAAGCAGCCGGCGGAGCGGCCGAGAATCGGACGGCTACCAGTTCGCAGACCAGCTACTGCCGCTAAAGCGCAGGATGTTGCTGGTCGTCAGGGCCCAAGCGCTCGTCGGTCCCGGGGTCCACAGCGCGGTCAGTCCGCTTAGGTACCAGCTTGTCCAGGTCGTGCCGTTATAGCGGTACGTGTCAGACGAGTCGTAGACCCACAGGTCGTTGTCGGCGGTGACCCAAATCTTGGTGCCGTTGGCGCTGGTTACGCGGCTCCACTTGGTGCCGTCGTAGGCCCAGAGGTCCTGATCGCGCTTGACGGCGTAGACCTTGTTGCTGGCGGTGCCGCGAATGTGGATGAAGGGGCTGGCGCCGCCGCTTGCGAACTCGGACCAGCCGGTGCCGTCCCAGTGCAGCAGCATGCCCAGGTCTGCGCCGATCCATGCGTCGGTGGTGCCTGAGGCCCAAACAGTCAGCAAGTTGTTGATGGTGGGCAGCGGGAAGGCGCCCCAGCCCGAGCCGTTGTACTGGATGATGACGCCGCGGTCACCGACGGCCCAGACGTTACTGCCGCTTGTCCCCCAGACGTCGTTGAGGGTGGCGCTGTCGGGGACCGGGGTGGTGGTGCGCGACCAGCTGGTGCCATCCCAGTGGATGACGACACCGGCCTCGCCGACGGCCCAGATGTCCTTGTCGCTGGCGCCCCAGATGGCCATCAGGTCGACGCCGGTGGGCACCGCGATGCGGCCCCAGGCCTTGCCATCCCAGTGGATCATCATGCCGTCATTGCCCGCCCCCCAGACATCCTTGTCGCTGGCGCCCCATAGGCTGTTTACCGTCGGCTGGTTGATGATGAAGGCGTTGGGCGGCGTGGCGACGATGCGCGGGTCCGGCTCGGCGGTGGCTTGCATGGTCAGGGCCTGATCGGGCTCGACGGGGCCGCAGGCGACTGGGCCCAGCAGACTTAAGGCCGCCAGCAACGCGAAGCCAAGCCGGCGGCGGATGGGGTGTCGCGTCGCCGAGTCATTAGCGGGCCAAGATGGCGTCTTAACGAGAGCAAGCGGAGCGATGGCAGACGAAGGAAGAGCGACAGAAACCGGGGCGGTAGCGGTGGACATGGGGCGACCTCTCGCATGGAGCGCGCCGCCCGCGCCCAGCCCATCCAAAGTCGTGGGCCCGCGGGCCAGGCGCGACGTGGGGGGCCGACTGTAGGAAGCCGTCCGACCGGATGTCAACCGACGGCTCCGACCCAAAACCAGCAAGGACGCAGGGTGCGCGACACCTGCCCGGGCCGGGGGCGCCCCCGCGGGGCACAGGTCAGCCGATGAGGTCGGCGATGCGCTCGGCGGCGCGGGTCGCCATGGCCATGATGGTCAGCTGCGGATTCACGCCCAGCGGGCCCTGCACCGTGCTGCCATCGACGATAAACAGCCGCGAGACCTCGTGCAGCTGATGGTCGAGATCGACGACCGAAGTCCGACGATCTCGACCCATGCGGCAGGTGCCAAGCGGGTGGTAGCTGATGAGCGCCAGATCCCCGGCGGCGATCTTGGCCTTGGCGAAGCGATGCAGGTCACCGGGCTCAAGCTCGGGCATCGAGGTGACGGAGGGATACAGGCGCTTGGCCCCGGCGGCGAGCAGGAGCTCAGCGCTCTTCACCATGCCGACGTGCAGGCGACTTACGTCCTGCTTCGTCAGGTTGCTCTGGATCAGATACTGGCCGGCGGCTTGCGCGCGCAGGATGCCCTTGGCTTCGTCGGCGATTAGCGGGCCGATGGTGGCGATGTGTTCGTGCTGATCCATGGCCGCCATCAGCGGTCGCCCGGAAAGCGCCAGCGCCATCGGCGAGGTGTTGGGCGGCGACAGAGCGCTGATGATCAGGATGCCGTCGCGCAGGAATTCCTCGACGAAGTAGCCCTGCGGCACGGAGGTCCCGGGCGCGATGTCTTCATCAAAGAGGCCGGACATCCCAGCGCTGGGATGGACGCTCAAGTTGCGACCTAGCTGCCCGCTGCGTCCGCCCAGCCCCTGCTGCTGCAGGAAGCGCGGCGTCGGCAGCGCACCGCCCGAAAAGACCACCGCCCGCGCGTTGAAGCGAATCGTCGCTCCGCTGCGCGTCACCGCTTGCAGCCCGGTGGCGCGGCCGTTTTCGATGCGCACACGCTCGGCGCGCAGGCGGGTGAAGAGCATCGCCGATCGCGAAAGCGCCGCCGGGATGTATGAGATGTTGGTGCTGCGCCGCGCATCGGTGCGGCAGCCGTAGTCGCAGAAACCCGAGGCCTGACAGCCGGGGGTGTTGCGGCTGATGCGGCGATAGCGCCAGCCCAGCTTGCCGCAGCCGCGGGCGAACACGCCGCCGATCGGCCCCAGGTAGCGCTCGTCGGTGGGCGCGACTTCCAAGAAGGACTCGACGCGCTCGAAATAAGGCGCCATGGCGGATGGCGTGAAGTCATCGGTGCGCATCGTCTCGCACCAGCGGTCCAGCACCCAGGGTGGGGTGCGAAAGCAGGTGCCGCCGTTGATTGCCGTCGATCCGCCGACCAAGCGGCCCATGAATACCGGAATCGGCGCGTTGCCGACGATTAGGCCAGCGCGATAGAAGCGGCGATAGGCGTCGATCGATCGACCGTCGAAAGCGTCGCGGCGATAGTGATCCCCTTCTTCGACGAAGGCCACGGCATAGCCGCGCTCGGCGAGCTCGCGTCCGACCACGGCTCCGCCGGCGCCAGTTCCGACGACGACGACATCGCAGTCGATGGTCTCGTTGGGGTCCAGCTCTTCGCCGGTCTTGATCTGCTGCAGCCAGCGCGGCTGTTCGAGCTCGCGCACCACGTCGAAGCGACCGCCCAGGCGTTCGTTTACGTGCGGGCGATCGAAGTGGACCATCTTGTAGGCCAACAGCAGCAGCGAATACGGACCGCGCAGCACCGGGTGCTTGGCCCAGCGCACAAGCAGGTCTTGCTGCTCGCGTGCTGACAGCGCATAGAACGGTCGTCCCGTCGAGGCAATCGCCGCCGCGGACAGCGCGCGCTGCGCCTTGCGAAAGAAGGCCAGCATGGTGGGCGAGATTGTCGCGAGGAGATCGTCGGTGCGGGCCAGCGTCGTCTCATCGGCGGCCGGCACACGCTCACCACCGGGGAGCATGGCTTCAAGCAGCGCCAGTGCGGCGCGGTGGTCAGCAAAGCTAGGAGGGGGGGCCGAGGTCGACACGGAGGTAAGTGCTTCCAACATGGTAGGGCGGGCCGGGGCTTAGACTCGACGCTCCCCCGACGCAGAGCGACCGGCACCGCGGGCGGTCCGGGCTCGCACGAAGGCGGGATAGACAATGAGCACGATGGTCACGGCCGTGATCTCACCAAGCACTGCCGCTTGTCCAAAGCTGCGCAGCGCGCCGGAGCTTGCGAGGAGCAGCGTGAAGTAGCCAAAGATGGTGGTCAGCGAGCAGAGCAGGATGGCCCCGCCCATGCGGGCCGTGGCTTCGCGAGCATCGACACGCAGCGAATCGGTGGCCCCCAGCAGGTTGACGATGTAGTCGGCACCAACGCCAATCGTGATCGGCAGCGCCGCGAAGTTGAGCATGTTCAGCCGCACGCCAAACGCCATCATCATGAGCTGAGATGCCACCGCCACCGCGGTCACCGTCAACACCACGACAGGAATGCGCAGGGGGCGCCGGAAAAAGATCGGCACCAGGGCCAAGCCGACGAGCAGGCAGACCATGCCGATTAGGCGCAGCGCGTCTTTCTGCAGGACGCGCATGATCTCGGCCAAGATCAGGAAGGCGCCGCCGACCACCGAGCCTTCCGGCAGCGGGGTCGAATAGACGCGGGCGGCGAAGGCGACGATGTTGCGAGCGTCATCAAAGTCGATGGCCAGCGATGGGAAGACCAGCGTGGTGTGTTCGGTCGCGCCCGACTTTTCGGTGTACAGGCTGCGCAGGCCCTCGGGCACACTGGCCACGGTGATCAGCGGCACGCCCCCCGGGGGCACCCATTCGTCGAGGAACTTGTGGGCTTCCTGCGGAATTTTTTCCGTCGGCAGGTTATCGACCCGCGTCCGCAGCGCGCGCAGCTTTTCGATGCGGTCGCGCTGGTCTTCTTCCGCTGGCACGTAGCGCGTAATCGTCTCGACTCGCTCGACCCAAGGCGGGGTGCCGCCAGTCAGGGCTTGCGACAGCGCAGCACTGCTGCGATCGCGATCGGCTGCACTGCGCGACACGGCAACGACCGGCGTGATCCAGGTCCCGAAGATCTTCGACACGGTGCGATCCCAGGACGCGGATCCGTTCTTGACCGATTCTGTATTGCGGATGTTGCGCAGGTCGGTGTCCCAGTAGCCTTCGCGCAGCGCTCGTCGCAGCCCCAGTGAGCCGATGAGCACAAAGGTCAGCACAAACAGCACGGCGACGAAGCGCGCCCGGCCAAGCTGCGCGAACCAGGACCGTACCGCCGACTGCACCGCCGTGCTGTCGACCTCGCGACGCGGCGGGTTGAAAAGGGCAATGCCGAGCGGGGTAGTCAGGTAGCTCAGCGCAGCGATGACCAGCATGGCGAAGCCGCCCGTCGAGCCAAACTGCGAGAAGCCCTTGAAGTCGGTAAACGTCAGGCCGAGATACGCGGCGGCAGCGGTAGCCGCGGCTCCACTTATGCCGGGGAGGCTGTCACGCGCGGCGGCGATGAGCGCCTCGGCTCGTGACAATCCGGGCGGCTGTGAGCGGTAGTAGGCCATCAGCACGAGCGGATAGTTGATGCCGTTGCCGACGATGATCGAGCCTAGAAAAGCCGAGTTCGAGTTGAGCGTGCTGCCGGCCAGGCGAGCGATGGCAAAGGTCAGGATGACCCCCGGCCCGAGGGCAAACAGGATGGTGAACACGGCGCGCGTCGAGCGGTAATAGAACGCGATCAGCAGGCCACAGAGCACGCTGACCAGGACGGACGACAGACCGACATCGGCGAGGATAGCGGCGTGCTCTTCCAGAAGGTTGGCGACTTCGCCGCTGTAGTGCACCGATAGGGCGGGCGGGAACTGTGGCTGCAGGCGCGCCACTTCTTCTTTCACCACGTCCATGAGCTGATGGGCGGGACCGACCTCGGTATCGGCGGCGAGCAGCGTTACGTGCAAGAGGATGGTGGTGCCGTCCGTGGTCGAAAGGAAGCCATCGGGGAAGCGATCGATCTGCTTGGACTCGCGCTCGGCTTCGTCGCGTAGGCGGCGCAGGCGGGCTTCGGCGGTGTCCTCTTCGTCGAGCGTCACCAGCATAGGGTTGGCTTCGCTCTTGGCTTGATCTATGGCCTCGTTGGCTTCGCGGATGACGCGATCGAAGCGCTCGCGCGGGACCAGAAGCGGCGCGTTCTTGCGCGCCCAGTCTCGTTCGGTAACGACGCTGTCCTGCACCGAGCGGACATAGTCGAGGTGCCGATCGCGCAGCGCCCCCGCCAGCGTGCGCACGAAGCGCTGGTTCTGTGCTTTGTCGGGCGAGCGCACCAGGATGATCAGGCCGGCATTGCCGCCGCCGAAGCGGGTCTGTAGCTCTTTGACCGCACGGACCGGCGGCGAGTGCTCGGGCAGCAGGTCTTGCATCCCGGCTCGCACATTCAGGAAATAAAGCGCGCACAGATACAGCGCCGGCACGAGCGCCAGGGTCAGAAGCAGCGTCGCACGGCGCGGTGCGGCTTCGATGCGAGCAATCAGCGCGGCGTACTGCGATGACAGCGATTCAATTAACCGACTCATCTGAGTACCTGTGTGTGCGGCTTAGGAGGGAATGGGGCCGACGAGCAGCGCACGCAGCGGCTCGTGAAGGGGGCCATTGCTGGCCAGGATATGGGGATGACTGGGGAGGTGTGGCTCGCCGGTAAACGCCGTGACGTTCCCGCCAGCCTCGCGCACCAAGAGAGCGCCCGCTGCGGTATCCCAGCTGGCTAGGCCGGGCTCGAAATAGGCATCCAGACGCCCGCGCGCTACATCCGCGAGATCGAGCGCCGCGCAGCCCTGCGAGCGAACCGCCTGCACGCTCTCGAACACGCGCAGCAGCCGCGCAAGCTGCGTCGGCTCGACCTGGCGCAGGCCGGGGGCATAAGTCAGCGCGCTGCCGACCATGCAGCCTGTGAGCTGAGCCTGGCTTGAGACGCGGATCGGCCGGTCGACACCGTGTGCATCGCGCAGGTAGCTGCCGCGGCCGCGGACGGCCCAGAAGAGCTCGGCGAAGAACGGCGCATAGACGACGCCAACCTCCGGCACGCCATCGCAGGTGACGGCGATGGATACGCCGCAGCGCGGGCTACCGTGGGCATAGTTCTTGGTGCCATCAAGCGGGTCGATGACCCACTGAAAGCGGGCCTCGGCACCTCGGCTAGAGCCTTCTTCGGCAACGATGCCGTGCTCAGGAAAGCGCGTGACCAGCGCTGCGACAATGGCTGACTCACAGGCCGTATCGACTGCCGTGACGATGTCGGCTGCGCCCTTCTGCTCGACGGAAAAACCGCCCAAGCGGGCCTGTCGCTGCAGCTCTCCAGCGTGCAACGCAAGCTCGATCGCGCACTGCAGGATGTCATTGATCATGGGCCCCTCTGCGGTTCGGATTCGGGGGCGGGCGCGGAGGATGCATCCGCGGTCGAGGCGGCGTCCGGCTCGGGAATGACGAAAGCCACGGCCGCGCCCAGCAGGGCACCGCCGATCTGCGCGCCGTGCAGGCAGGTGGTCATAGCCAGCGCCTGCGCCGCCGCCAGGCCGACGTGACGGCCGGCCATGGTCAGCATGACATCGGTAGCCCCAAGCTGCGCCGGCAGCATATCGCCGAGCGCCGATCCGACCAGCAGCAGGCCGTACGTCGCCAGCGTTCCGATGGCTCCCATGGCATGTCCGCCGGCATAAAGCAGGAGCGCTACCTGAGCCAGCTGACACAGGCGCGCACAAGACTCGAAGAACGTGGCCGGGCCGAGGGCGCGGCTCGACTTCAGGAAGGCCTCGTCAAACGCCGAGCCATGCCCCTGCACCATTGCCATGCGCGTGCCCAGCCAGCGGCCCAGTCGAGCCCGACCGAGCAGAAAGACCGAGCCGCCCATGCCGATCATGCCGATCGAAAACAGCGCCACCGCCAGCGTCGGCCAGGTCATGCCACAGCGCAGCGCCACGCCCAGAAGCGATAGGGCCGCAATCACGGCATTGCCGATCAGCACCGCGGCTTGGCAGCCGACCGCGCCTGCCGCCGAGACAGGGGCGGTGACATAGCGGGCCAAGCGAACGGCCTTCCAGGTCTCGGTCATCAAGCGGCCGGCGGGCAACACGACGGCAAAGGTGTTGCCGAGATACACCGCTCGCCAAAACGGTCGATTCGGCGCATCGGCACCGACCCCGCGATAGAGCGACCGCAGCGCCATCGCGTTAAACGCGATGATCGTGAGCTCCAGCAGCATGAGCAGCGGCAGCCAGCCCGCCACCTGCCAGAGCGCCTGCCCCATCGGGCCGAGGCCGGCGTAGCGCACAACAGCGACGAAGAGAGACAGGCTGACCAGCACCGCCAGCCCGCGCAGGATCGTCGCTTTCATTGCTTCGCAAGTCCTTGCTGCCGGCCACTGCCGGACTTAGGAATGGGCAGCCGTGCGCTCAACCAGCGCTGGCAGCGCCCGCCAGACCCGCGCGAAGGCTTCAGCGTAGGCGTCGATAATCTCGGTGGGCTGCGGGAAGATTGGACAGCTCTGCGAGAACAGCACCAGCGACGAATCCAAGAGCGCCACGGTCTGCGGAAAAGCCGAGAGCTCATAGTGCACCGAGCCGTCGCGATCCCACACCGACCACGGCACGCCGTGGCCAAACCCGGTCTTGTCGCGGAACAGCGTCTGACCGGGCACCGGCTGCGACTGCCACATCACGACTTCCAGCCCCTCGGCGCGCAGGGCCTCGATGAGCAGCGCACGCACCTGCTTGGGCGGAGCGCTGACTCCCATGGCCGTTGCGTCGAAGCGCACGCGATACTTGTGAACCGTGCCGCTGCGGTCAGAAAACTCGTGGGGCGGCGTAATGCCCGGCAGCGTCGAAAGAGCTGCCGACAGGCGCGCCGCGTTGCTGCGAGCCTGCTGATTGGCCGCCTCCAGCTTGCGTAGCTGCGAGCGGGCCAAGGCGGCTGACATCTCCGTCGTGCGATACATCCAGCCGACGCTGACGCTGTCATAGGCGCGCTTGGCGTCGAGCGGACGCAGCGGATCCCAGGGCGCGTCTTCCATCTGCCGCACGTTCTCACCAAACATGCGCAGGCTGTTGGCGCGATCGAGCATCGCAGTGTCGGAGGTGACGAAGATGCCGCCTTCGCCGCAGGGCAGGTTCTTGCTGGACTGCAGGCTGAAGGCAGCGGCATCACCGATCGCTCCTGCCCGACGACCGCGATACATCGCGCCGTGCGCCTGGCAAGCATCTTCGACGACCGGGATGCCGTGCTTTCGCCCAATCGCCATCACCTCGTCGAGATCGCAGGGCATGCCGTGGATGTGCACCGGCAAGATCGCGCGCGTCTTTTGGGTAATGGCGCGCTCGATCAGCGAAGGATCGATGCCGCAGGCTCGCGGCTCGATATCGACGAAGACAGGGATGGCTTGTTGATGCAGCACGGCCTGCGCAGTGGCGACGAAGGAATAAGCACTCGTAATCACTTCGTCACCTGGCCCGACCCCGACCGCCGCCAGCGCCATATGCAGCGCCGCGGTGCCCGAGTTCGTGGCCAGCGCATGGCGCGTGCCAATAAAGTCGGCGAACTCGCGCTCTAGCGCCCGGACCTCTGGCGCGAACGGTCCTGACAACACGCCGCGATCGAGCACTCCCATCACCGCCTGCCGATCGCTTGCGTCAAGGACCGGCCAGCGGACGTGGCGGGAGTTATCCAGCGCCGGCGGCCGACCAAAGAGCGCGAGTTCTTTTGTCATGGACGCAGACTCCCGGACTACGCCGCGGCGGCGCGCAGACGCGGACCGACCTTGTCGACCCAGTTGCGCAGGATCGTGTGCTGCTCGAACAGGTCGTGGATCAGTGGCTTACCGGCGACCTTGTACGGCGACTTGAAGAACAGCGAGAGCTGATACTGCACACCGCGCTCACCGGCTCGCTGCGCGACATCGAGGAGGCGCGCTAGGTCGATGACCAGCGGGGCCGCCAGGATCGAGTCCTTGCACAGGAAGTTGACTTTGATCTGCATCGGCGCGCCGACAAAGCCGAGCACGTCGATGTTGTCCCAGGCTTCCTTGTCATCGCCGCGCGGACGGTAGTAGTGGATGTGCACTTGGTGATCCGCGACCTCGTAACCGAGGATCGAATCGAGCACACCGATCTTGCTCGTGACCTTGGTCTTGTTCGACCCGGGGTCGTGCAGGATGCGGCCGTCGTTGTTGCCAAGGATGTTGGTCGAGTACCAACCGTCGACGCGCAGCTGACGCACGCGGAAGGCGGGGGCCAGCACGGTCTTGAGCAGGGTCTGGCCGGTCTTGCCGTCTTCGCCGGCGATCGGCACGCCCTTGTCTTCCGACAGCTTCTCCAGCGCCGGCACGTTCGAACGGCTGGGCGTGAAGTTGGCGTAGGGGATGCCCATGTTGATCGCCAGATACAGGTACTTCATCGCCGGGCTGATGCGCTTGTCGTTGGCATCGAGGCCCGCCTCGAAGGCGGCGATCGACTTGTGAACGTCTTCCGGCTCGATGTAGCGCTCGGTCGAGCACAGGTTGACCATCACGATGCGGTCCACACCCTGCGCCTTCTTCCAGCTCTCGACCTGCTCGCGCATGATGCGCAGCTCGTCACGGAACGAGCTCGCCGGGACGATGTTCTTGCCGTTGTCGCCCGGGATGAAGGCATCCGAGGTGACGCCCGGCCAGGGACGGTAAGCGCGCAGCTCCTTCTCTACGCCCATCAGCTGATCTTTGGGCAGGACGCCGTGACCCACCGCCGCGTCGTAGAGATCGACGTTGCGCAGATCCCAGCCCGCAAACACCAGATTCTCGCAGCCGACCACTCCCGCGGCCTCTCCGAGATCGGTCTCGGTGATCATGCCCAGGCGAGGAGCTCCCTTCTTCATGAGCTCCATGCCTGCAACAACCGTCGACGCCACCGCGCCGGCAGAACCAATCAGCAACACTCCGAGCCTACTACCCATTCCTAGTCTCCTAATGATGAGCTACGGCGACGCGGTCACAGACCCTAGGCCGCGAAGCACGTCGCGCTTGGCATCGTCGACAATGTGAGGGAACTTCTGCTGCGGCCCGTTCCTGCCGATGCGCTCGACGAACTTACGCATCGCACCAGACGGCAGCCTCACCACCTGAGGGGCAAAGATCGCAACATCGCTTGCGCGGTGCTCGCGATACACACGGTTCTGACGACACAGCTCAGCATCGAAGGCCTGCGCGAACTGCGCGGCGTCGGTGGGAGCGGTGTCGAATTCGACAAACAGCTGATAACGACCCTTCGCGGTTCCGGAGATGCCGATCTCGGCGCCGCAGGAAAACTCGACGGCGCTGCTGCCGGTGTCTTTGAGCGCTTGATGAACGGCGCGCTCAATCTCCAGGCTGGTCACCAGCTCCTGCGTTATCGAGAGCACGCCGCTCGCCCGCCCGGTGAATTCGATGCGGTGCGGATAGACGCTGGTGAAGCGGATGAAGTCACCCATGTAATAGCCGTAGAGGCCAGAACAGGTGGTGACCACGACGGAATACTCGACGCCAGGCTCGACCTCCCACAGCGCAAAGCGGCGAGCATCAGCGCGACCGTGCTCGGCCCGCGGCACGAATTCGAAATACACGCCGCGGTCGGGGATCATCGCCATGCCGGGGTCGTCTAAGCGGTCGCTGACGGCGAAGATGCCGCCTTCGGTGGCGTTGTAGTTGTCGATGATCGGAATGCGACGCCCAACGCGCTGCGCGATGATCTCGCGATAGGGCTCGGCGTGAACACCGCCGCCGAACAGCACACGCAGGTTCGGCCAGATGTCGCTTACGACGCGCGCCGGCAAGCCGCGCCGATGCGCCGCGGTGAGCAGACGATCGAACAGGTTCGAGAACCAGCAGGTGGTGCCCGACATCACGCGCACATCGTGATCCAGATAGGTATCGGCGATGGCGTCAAGCTTGCGATCGTAGTTTTCGATGTCGCGCAGCGGCGGCTTGGGCAGGCTCAGCAGGCGCGAGACGCGCGGCAGGTGCAGCAGCATCAGCCCAGGGTTCGACGAGACACCAACCGGACCTTCCTTGCGCACCACGGCGGGGGGAAACAGGTACAGCACGAAGCCGCCGGTAAAGGCATTGTCGCCAGTCAGTTGCAGATAGCGCGCCGCGATGTCGAAGCCCGCCTTCTGCTGCCAGCGAATCTGCTCGCGCGAGACCGGCAGGTACTTGTTCTTGGCCGCGGTGTCGGACGTCCCCGACGAGCAGCCGTAGTACTCGATGAACTCGGGATGCAGGATGTTGCGCTCGCCGCGCCGCATGCGCTCAAGCCAGGGCTCGAACTCAGCGTAGGGGCGCAGCGGCAGCGCAGAGCGGAAGTCTTCCACCGAGCGCACGCGCGACAGGCCGTGCTGACGACCAAACTCGGTCTCGGCCCCGCGCTGGCAGTGGGTCAAAAGGGTCTGCGTTTGGATCGACCGCACAGCTGCCGGATCCCGCGTTAGACGATCGAGTGCGCTGATGCGAACTCCAGCCGCCATGCGCATCGCCGGGCCGGTGATGGCCGCGCCGGGCACGGATACCAATCGCCCACCTCCCAGCTGCCGATCGGTCACCGGGGGCGGCAAAAACTCACCTATGCGACTGGGATCGGCACTCATCGAACGGCGTCCCGAAAGAAGGCGGTCAGGCGGCTCATGCGCTGGTGCAAAAGCAGCGGCAGCTTCCAAGCCGAGCCAATCACGCCACGCTGGACATCACAGAGGATCTCGCCAAGCTCGACCAGGCCGCGGTCGTAGGGCGGCCAGTAAAGCTCAGGCTTCTCCGAGCGATCGACGAGAGTCGTCTTGGGTCGGGCAAAGGTCAGGAGCGCGTGGTGGCTGTTGGCTATGCCGGTCCCCGTCTCGCGCGTGCCGCTCCACGGCAGGGCGGGCATAGCGCCGGTCAGGGCATGGTTGTTGATGACCACGACGCCGACATCGAGAAGCTCGGCCAAGCGCTCGGCGCGATCGACATCGCGCGTCCAGATCGAAGCACCCAGGCCATAGCGACTGCGGTTGATACGGGCGATGGCATCGCTGACCCCTTCGACGCGGACGATGGCCAGCACGGGACCAAAGGTCTCGTCGCGGACCACGGCCATGTCGTCGGTGCAGTGGTCGATCAGCGTGGGCTCGTAGAACAGCCCAGTGCCAGTCGGGCGACCGCCACAGACCACCTTGGCTCCGGCGGCCTTGGCCGCTTCGACATGGCTGGCGACCAGATCAAACTGACGACGGTTAGCCAGCGGTGCGACATCGGTCTCGCCACGAACGCCGGGGGCAACACGCAGGCGGGAAAAGACCTGCGCTAGACGGCTGACCAGGGTGTCGGCGATGCCGGGGGTGACGTACGCAACTTCGATCGCCCCGCAGGCCTGTCCGGCGTTGCCCAGGGCCCAGGCGGTGACGCCGGCGACAGTGCGCTCCAGGTTGCAGTCGTCGAGGATAATCGCGGCGTCCTTGCCACCGGTCTCGATGCTGCTGACGATGCCGAGCTCTGCACAGCGCTGTCGCACGATGCGTCCGGTGGCTGGCGAGCCAGTAAAGACGCAGGCATCAATGCCCGCTGAAAGCAGCGCCTGTCCCGTCTGCCCAGCGCCTTGCACGGCCGAAATCAAACCCGGCGGCAGACCTTCGCCAAGCGTCGAAGCCAGCACGTCCACGATCCACGCGCTGGATCGCGGCGAGTACTCCGAAGGTTTAAGGACGACGGCGTTGCCCATGAGCAGCGCCGGAAACAGCGAGCGATAGAGTCCGGCGACGGGATAGTTCCAGGGCGCGATGACGCCGATGACGCCGCGCGGTACCAGATCGATCCAAGCGCTCTTGCCTGGGAAGTTGATCGGATTCAGCGAGACGCGCTCGCGGCTGCCGTGTTCTTTGATGACTCGCTCCCAGGCATTTACGGCATCCAGGGGGCCGAGGGTCTCATTGAACATCGCCTCGGCATCGACCTTGCCGATCTCTTCGCGCAGAGTCACCAAGAGCTCGTCCCGACGGGCCAGCATGCGCTTGGCGGCGGTGCGCAGTCGGCTGGCGCGCTCGCTAAGGCTCAGCTCGCGAAACGCCTGCTGAGCTCGCCGTGCCTGCGCCACCGCCTGCCCCACCTCGGCGTCGGTCGAGCCTGCAAGAGGACGCGCCGGCGACAGGTCGAGCGGACAGATCGGCGTGAGCGTATGGCTCGGGGGCTCAAGCTGCGGGGCGGGCGCCGATGACGACTGCATTATGCTGGACCAACCCTGCAGGATTTGTGCCCGCTACGCGGCCCGGCTCAGCACCGCCGCCGTCGAGCGCCCCCACCCTCGCAGCCCAGCGGACCTTGATGGAGTTTCGCCAGATCGGGTGATGGGATTTCGCCAGATCGGGTGATGGGATTTCGCCAGGATCCACCACCCGCCGATCGACATCGGGGCGCTAGCGACTCATTCGCTCGGTGACCGCCTCGCCGCTTTCGAGCTTGCGGCCAAAGACGTCGACGAACAGCACCTTCTTGATGACCTTCGACAAGGTGACGTGAACCGAGATGAACTCGATCCCGTCCTGACGGGCGATGGTGGTCTTCGCCTGCGTCGTGCAGACCCCGTCCTCGCCGCGACGAACCAGGACATCGATGGGCCGGGCGAGCTGCTTGAGCTGAACGCGCAGCAGCACCGACCCCGGCGAGCGCGTAACGATCTTCTGCTCCGACAGGCCGTAGGCCACGTACTCCCACCAGCCGAGATTCAGCGTGCGCACCGGAGGTGCGTTTTCAAACACACGCCAGTAAGGGAAGAGCGGCTCCTTCCCCTGCGGCACGCACTCGGCATCAAGGCGCAGCGCGTAGTCGACCCGGTTGTGGTCATCGGTCTTGTCGATGAAAAAGACCGTCTGAACATCGTGCGGACCAAAGCTCGGTACCCCCCTCGCTTCGGCTCGCCCCGCCCCGATCGCCAGCATCCCCCCGACGATGACTACCGCACCGCGGCCCCACCCCGGGCCGCCTTCCAACCGCAAAAGAGGCAGCGACATCACCCGATGACAAGCTTGCAGGTGTACGTCGCCGACAGACCCGACAGGATGGGCGTGATGCGCGTGTCGATCGAAGTCATGCTGACCTCAACCTGCAGGAAGCTGGCGGGCGGCGTCGGTGGCAGGTTGATCTTCACCGGCGACTTCTCAGTCACCACGACCCAGGGGGCGCTCGATAGATCTGCGACCGTGGGCGCGCCGCGATAGCGGATTGCCACCTTGCTGCCCGTTGGTGCATCGAGGTTGAAGCTGAGCGTCGTCCACGTCGTGGTGGCCTGGCCGCAGCCAGCGAAGGTGTGCCGGAAGATGCCCGCGCGCGACGCGTTGCGGAGCTGGTAGCCGGTCATATCGCTGTAGGTGTACGGGCCGTTGCCGGTCACCGCCGTCGTCATTGCATACGTCGTTGGATCGATCTTGGTGGCGACGTTGGTCTGCGAGATGACCCAGGGCTTGTTGTCGAAGTCGATGGCAGCCCCAACGTTCGCGCCCGCGCTGTTGATCGTCTTGCGGAACACCATGGTGCTGGCCCCACCAGCAGCGGGAGGGGGAGCGCTGGCATCAATGTGGTGCATGCCGATGCTGGTATCGGCGACCCAGACCTGATTCTTCATATCGATGGCGATGCCGCGATGTGATGAACCAGCGGGGTTGGTGAACTGCTCCCAGTTTTCGATCATCGGGTTGAAGCGGGCGATGCAGTTACCCGAAGCGGCGTAGATCAGGCCGCGCGCGTCGGCGGTGATGCCATAGCCACAGGGGGGAGCCTTGCCGTTGGCCGCGCTATACGTGCTGACCTTGTCGCCACCGCGGACGTCGATCCTGGTCAGGCTGGGGCCACCCGACTCCAGGCCCATGATCCAGACGTTGCCGCCCTTGTCTAAGACCAGGCCGTAGGGCGCGCTGGGCGAGACATTGAAGCGCTTGACGATGGTGCCGGTGCGGCTGTCGAGGCGGATGACCTCTTTGTTGTTGTAAAGGCCAACATAGGCATAGAGCGACAGCACACCGTCGAGGATCTCGCCGTCATAGCCAGCAGCGCGCGGCATCGTCTGGGTGACCGGATTGCCGGCGGCATCGGTGTTGAGCTGCGTCAGCCACAGCACACACTCGTCCGGACTCTCCTTGGCGCCGGCGGCCCACTGAAACTGGGCGGGCACCGGGCCTTCGCCCTCGTAGGTGTCGATCTTGCCGTTCTTGTTGCGATCGAAACAGACCGACTTCTCGCCGGCGATCTTCACCGCCGAGGCCGCCGTGCCGCTGGCGCCGTTGAACAGCGCGCGGTTTGCCACCACCACGTCACCGCCCAGGCTCACCGTGGTGCGCGACGGATCGCCGCCGCCCCCGGGATAGGTGACATAGCGCGCCACCTGCTTCATGGTCCGTGTGTCGATCTTCGACACCGTGCCTTCGGCGCTGTTAGCGACCCAGATGATCGACTGGCTCTGGCCACCGGGACCACTGGGGTCGAGGATGACGTTGCCATTGGGGTCCAGCTTGACGCCGGTCGAGCCATCGCCGTTGGGGTCGAACGGCGTGCCGCCCATGCCGCCGACCTGGGTGGTCATCTCTTTGGGGTCTTTGTTCGTCTTGTTGGGATCGTTGCAGTCGGTCCCATCGACGCAGCCCTGATTGCCGCCCAGCAAGACCGAGTTGCAGGCCACGCTGCTCAAGCTCAGCATCCCGAGCAAGCCCAGGCCGAAGAGAGGCAGGCCACGCACGGCAGCACTGCGAGGGCTGCCAGTCAGAGTGGATAGGACGAGAGAGCGGGGCGGGGTCTGGGTTGGGCTACGCATGCTCGGTTCCTCCAGGACTGGCCGGATGGGCCCTTACCAGCGACACAAGAGCGCAGGACAGAAGAGGCCAGGCCAGAACATTGCGAACCATATTTCACAACCTCCCCGCCTGCCAAGCGCATTTCAGGGGGCAGCCGACAGCCTCCCCACTAGACTGTGGGGATGGTACGAACTCGGAATCTTGCTCATTCCCCTCGCCGTCCTGGGCTGAGTGCGCTGGTGGCGCTGGTGGCGCTGCCGCTGACCTCGGCGGTGCTGGCCCGGCCACAGGTCGCGCCGACGCCGGCTGCGTCGCCTGTGCAACGGCCCGGCCAGACGACGCCGACGCCGACGGCCCCGCCGACGGCGGCTCCCTTGCTGGCCGATGGAGCGCTACGGGTCGAGGCGCCGGTCACCGCAGCCACCGTCTATAGCGAGCGCGCTCGCGTTGCCCGCAGCGCTCGTCTGACGCTCACCAGTCCGCAGAGCCGGCTGCGCTTTCCACCCCTGTGCGGGCAGGTCGAGCCGGCCAGCCTACGCGTCGATGTGCAGGGCTATGGGGCCGGCGGCCGAGCCACCTCGGTCGAGGTCGCGCGCATCGAGATCGAGCGGCCCCTGATCGGCGATCTGGCCCAGAGCACCGCCCAGCTTCCCATCACCGAAGTCGACCGACTGGTCCGCGCTATCGAGGCCATCGATGACGAACACGCCCGCCTAGAGGAGGAGCGCGGTGCCCTGCGGGTTCACCTCGACCTGCTGTCGCGGCTCAGTCCTGCGGTGCCACAGATCCCGAGTACGTCAAGTCACGGCAGCCCGCTCAACCCCGCCGGCTGGGCGGACGGCATGGCCTTCGTCCGGGGGCGACAGGCCACGCTCGCGGATCGCGTGCTGTCCATCGATGATCGCAGCCATGAGCTCACGCGGTCCCGAACGAAGCTTGTTGAGGAGGTGCGCAAGCTCAGCGGGGGGCCGGTCCTGCCCTCGCCGCGTCGCTGCTATCAGGTTACGGCGACACTTTCGGGACAAGGGCTGGTCGATGTCTGGCTGACCTACATGACCGGCGGGGCGCGCTGGCAGCCGACTTACGACGTAGTGCTGCTGCCCGATCGTGGCCAGGTCGATCTGTCGTTCGCTGGCCAGGTCAGTCAGGACAGCGGCGAGGACTGGAGTGATGTGCAGCTCACACTCTCCACCGCGATTCCGACGCAGGCGACGCAGCTACCGAAGCTCTTGTCGTGGAAGCTAGGGGGGCGCGATCGCTTCATTCCGACACCGGCTGCGATTGCAGCCCAGACCTCCCCGCCCCCGCCGACCATTCCGCCGCTGGCTCAGCCCTCAGCCGAAGCCGCGCTGCGGCGACGCCTGTTGCAGCTTCTTTTCAGCTCGCCGCCGACCGGCCGGGCAGCGCTCGGACAGCCGATGGCGGGAGGCGCCCCCGGGATGGCGGTGTTTGGGGATGGCGGAGCGGATCGCGACCACGATGGCATCGCCGACTCCGAGGATGCCATCCCCGCCCCGGAAGAGCCGCAGGCGATGGACGACAAAAAAGAAGCCCGCAAGGACGAGGCGGATCGCATGCCCGCACCACCTCCGCCTCCCCCGCCTCCGAGCCCGGTGCTTGCCGAGGCCAAGCCGCGTCCCTACCGTCAGGCTCCGGCGAGCCGCACGACGGCCACAACCCGCAGCTTCGAGTCGGTGACCATCACCGCCCCCGGCAGCTACAGCTACGATCTGGGGGGCGAGACCGTCGAGGGCTCGCTGCTGCGACCGCAGGCGCAGGTGCTGGGCGTGGGACTGATGCCGCCGCCTGGCTATCAGGTACCACCGCTTCCCTCGAACTCCGCCGCGGCGCAGGCCGGGGGCTATGACCTGCGCTACGTCAGCCTCTATCGCGAGAGCCTGGGCAGTGGCAAGGGAGCTCGCCGCGTCGCGCTGTTCTCGCGCCGCTTCCCGGTCAGCGTGCTGCGCAAGGTCTTCCCGGCGCTGGCTCCCGATGCCTATCTGGTGGCAGTGATGAGCAATCCCCTGGGCGGTTCGGGACAGCCGCTGCCGGGGGGGCGGGCTCGTCTGTTTGTCGGTGCCGATCCCGCCGGTCAAGCCGACCTGCAGCTGGTCGCGCCGGGCGAGCGCTTCACCCTGCCGCTGGGCATCGACCGCGCGATCAAGCCGATCCGCAACGTGACCATGACGACGGAAGAAAAGGGCGTGTTCAGCAAGGACGAGATCACGCAGTACGTCGTCAAGATCGAGCTTGTAAACCCCTACCCCACTCCGCTTGATGTGCTGCTCGTCGATCAGCTGCCGCTGCCCGGTGACAAGAATGTCGAGCTAAAGCTGCTCTCGGTCAGCCCGCCGCCGTCGCCGCCTTCCACCCCGCCGCCACCGGGTGCCGCGCCCAGCCCCTTCGGCCCGAATATCGACGGCGCAACCGGAGCGATGGAGTGGCGCCTGAGCATCCCGCCCGGCGGCAAGGTCGAGACCGGGTTCACCTATTCGCTGCGACGCCCCAAGGGCGCGCGCCTCTACCAGTAGGTCGGAAGGACAGTCCCATGCGCACAACGACTTTCTCCCTCCCCCTCCTTGGTTTGCTGTCGCTGACTGCCGGTGCGGTGAGCTTGCCCAATCTTGCCAGCCGCGCCCAGGCGGCCAGTGCCGAGCCGCAGATCCGTCGCGTCGTCGTCTATCCCGATCGGGCGCTGGTCAGCCGCGCCGCCAAGGTGTCCTGCGGCGTCCGGGTTCCCGTGCATTTTTCGTCGCTGCCGCCGGCGGCCGATGCCTCATCGCTGCGGGCCGAGACCAGCCTTGGGCAGATCGAGGGCCTGCGCGCCGAAGTGCAGCCGCGCGAGACCGCCTACGCCAAGGCGGTGGCCGAGATCGACGAGCAGCTACGAGTCCTGCAGCGCAAGCAGGCGGTCTTGCAGAACGCGATCGCTCGCGATGACGCAGAATCAGCCCTGGCTGGGCGCTACGAAGCAGTGGCGCAGACGATGATCAGTCGCGAGCTGGGTGAGCTGCCCGGTCCCGCTGGCAAGCCTCCCGCGGCATGGAACAGCGCGCTAGAGACCGCCTTGCAGAGCCGGCTCAAAGTTGCGGCCGCCCGCGCCGAACGACTCAAGCTGCAGCGCGAGCTAGCGGCCGAGTCCGCCGACCTGCAGCAGCAGCGCTCACTGCGCCAGCAGGCCGCGACCCGACGCGAGCTATTTGCCGACGTGCTCGTCACCTGTCCCGCCGGGCAACAAGCCACCGTTGAGCTTTCGTACATGGTCGGTGGGGCGCACTGGACACCGATGCACGAAGCGCGCTTGGACGACAGCAGCGCTCGCATTCAGCTGACCTCGTTCGCCACCTTGTCGCAGTCGACCGGCGAGGACTGGACGGGGGCGCAGCTAACCCTGTCTACAGCCTTGCCGCGCAGCGACGCCACCCCGCCCGCCGTGCAGCCGCTGCGGGTCTACGCCGACCCGCGCGAGCCCCCCAAGAAGGTGCTGGTCAGCCGCACGCAGGAATACAGCCACGCCGACGCCCCCGCCGACCTGAGCAAGAACACCGGCAGCCCGTCTGGGGCGTCTGGAGAGGGCCGTCGCACGGCCCCGCTGCCACAGGGCCTCTCGGTGCAGTTTCCCATCGCTGAGTCGGCCACCGTGCATGGCGACGGCACGCCAATTCGAGTCACCCTGGCGAGTTCGTCGGTGCAGAGCCGGCTGGCCTATCGCGCTGTGCCCAAGCTCTTGCCGCATGTCTTCCGCGTCGCGGAGCTAAACAACACGGCGGGTTATCCGCTGCTCGCTGGGCCGATGGATGTGCTGCGCCGCGGTGCCTTCATCGCCCGCTACCCCCTGCCCTTGGTGCCGGCCGGCGCTCGCTTCGAGCTGAGCTTTGGCCTGGAAGAACGGCTGCGTGTAAAGCGCGTCGTCATCGACGAGATCGCCCGCGACCGCGGCGTCTTTGGCAGCACCCGCCGCCACAACTACGCCTATCGCTTCGAGCTAGAGAGCTATCTCGATCGCCCGGACGAGATCGAAGTCTCCGAGCACATCCCCGTGTCCGAGCTTGCCGATATCCAGGTCGGCCTAGACCCCAGCACCAGCGCCGGCTGGAAGCTCAACGCTCCCGACGGCATCCTGACCTGGCGCCTGCCGCTGCGGCCCGGCGAAAAGCGCGCCCTGGCCCTGCGTTACTACGTCGACGTGCCGAGCAGCTACACCGAATAGCCGGCCACGCCGCTAGAAGTACAGCGTGGCGCGGCCCTGAATGTTGATGGGTGTGCCGGGGGTGAAGTTGATGTCCTCGCAGCCAGCGAAATTTCCCGCGTCGCTGATCTGCGCACGGGTGCTCGCCGGGCAGGCCCCCGCTGGTGGCGGTGCGGTATTCGGCGCTTCGTCGCGTAGGCGCGAGGTGGTGGCGAACTGCGCCGATCGATAGGCGGCGTTCGTTAGGTTTTCGACGGACAGCCCGACCTCGATGGCGCGATAGCGATAGCTGACGAATGCATCCAGCAGGTACGCCCCCTGCGCGACCAGGAAGCCGTCTTCGGTGGCCGGACGCGCAGCGATGCCGGTGAAGCGCAGCGATCCGCGCAGCCCGAACGGAGTCAGCACTGACAGGCCGCTCGCCACGGTGATGCGCGGTGCCAGCGCGACGGCGTTGGCATTGCCCGCGTTCTGCGTGAAGCGCGCGTCGTTCACCGTCAGATCAAGGTCGAAAAACAGCCACGAGGTCAGGCGCGCCCGGCCCTCGAACTCGAAGCCTAGGCGGCGCGTGGCTCCAGCCGCTTCCGTCGTGCCCTCATCGCCAACCCAGACCAGCTCGCTGTCGAGGTCGAGCCCCCAGAAGCTCGCCGCCAGATCCAGGCGATCCCACAGCCGGGTGCGCGCCCCGATCTCGTAACCCAGCGCCGGGGTCAGTGGCGACACCGGGTTGACGGCGCGCACCACTCCGCGGGCATCGTTGCTGTGAAAGCCGCGGCCAAAGTTCAAGAACAGGTCGAAGCGACGATGCGGCGAGATCACCAGCGTCGCCTTGGGACTGAGCAGCGCTTCGGAGCGCACGCCCGAGGTCGCATCCGCGAGGGGTGCGCCCGGGCTGAGATCCTCGTGCCGATCGCTGACGTCAAAGACGAACAGATCGGATCGCAGGCCGACAATCAGCCGCACCCAGCGCGAAAACGCGATCTCTTCCTTGGCGTAAAGCGACAGGCTGCTCTGGCCGATGTCGTGGTCGACGATCGGCGTGATCCGCTCGCGGGCCCGCTGGTGATACAGGCTGTTGTGGATGCGATCGAAGCGGCCGGTGATGCCCACGGTGGTGTCCACGCGCAGCCAGCGCCAAGCTGCTCGCCGTCGGTAAGTCGCGCGAAAGCCAGCTAGGTCGCGATCATCGGATTGCTCAATGCCGTCGCCGTTTTCGGCATCGCGCGAAAACAGCGTGAAGTTGGAATACAGCCGCAGCGCGTAGCGCGAGTAATAGACCAGCGCCGACAAATCGTGGCTGCCGCTGTGTAGCTCGTAGGCCAGGTAGATGTTGTGGCGCGACGAGCTTCCCCCCTCGCTGGGATCGATGTAGCCAAAAGGCGACAGCGCACCGCTTTCGACCGCCCGCAGTGGGATCTGGCCCGAGGCAAACCAGTCACCGGCATAGCTGGTCACGGCCAGCGAGATCACCGAGCTAGGCGTCAGCTGATACGTGAGCTTCGAGAACAAGTTGAACTTCTTGAAGCGCTCGGGATTTTCAAACGGGCCGTCGGAATAGCTCGCCTCACCGACGACGAGCGCGCGCAGCTTGCCATCTAGGAAGGGGTGCCCGGCCGCCACCACGCCGCGCAGCGTGTTGAACAATCCGCCGGACAGCGAGACAAAGCTGCCATCGAGAGCGCGCTTGCTGACCAGGTTGATGGCGCCGGCTGTCGCGAAGTCGCCAAGCTCAGCGAAGTACGGGCCTTTGAAGACCTCGACGCGCTCGATGATCTCGGGCAGCACAAAGTTCGAATCGGCGTAGCCCTGCCCGTGCGCGTGCGAGACCATGTTGATCGGCACGCCGTCGAGCGTCAGCGCGACATCGGTCCCGTGATCGGCATCGAAGCCGCGCAGCAGGTACTGCGTGGCCTTGCCGCCGCCCGCGTGCTGAATGGTGATCAGGCCCGGGGCGACGCGCAAAAGATCGCTCACGCGCTGGATCGGCCGCAGACGCAGATCCTGCTCGCGCACGGTCAGCGCCGAAGCCGCCGAGGTCGGGCGATCGGCGACCACCATCGTCGAGTACACAGTCGCCGCGCGAGGCGCAGCCGGCTCAGGCGCTGGGCTAGGTGGGATCGGTGTGGGAATCGGGCTAGCGGGGGCCATCGCCGGGGGCGCACTTGCGGGCCCGGGCCCAGCCGCCGGTGCCACGTTCGGGAGAGCGACGGGTTGCGCGGCCGTGGCCGTGGCCGGTGCAGCCGGTGCACCTTCCGGCACAGGGGTCGGGGACACCGTGGGGGATGGCTGAGCCCAGCCAACGCTGGGCAAACCAAGGACGATAAGCGCGCGCGCGATTGCGCGGCGCAGCGAACGGATCGCAGGCATGGCGCTCCTCTTGAGGACTGCGAGGCTCTTGTGTGGTGCTGAGAACCGGCGACTTCAGGCGACAAGAGGCGGCGGAGCGCGCGGCGAGTGCGCGGTGAGCGGCTGGGTGGCAGGAATCCACGACGAGAAAAGCCGAGGCGGCGGCGGCGCGGCCGACGCGCGGTGGAGCGGTAGAACGGCAGGATCCGTCGTCGCAACGTAGCCGGCGGCGAAGTGCGCCAGGCTGCCCGCGCCGTGTACGACGGGGTGTGATGGCCAGGTCGGGGGCGCCGACAGCACCGGGCCGCACTGGGGCTGAGGCGCGTCATGGCGGAGCGAGTGCCGATGCTCAGGCGAGTGCTCGTCAGCTGAGCCAGCCTGCAGGTGAGCCGCCCCCAGCGGATGCAGGCGCAGCCCGTGCGGCAAGTGATCGTGCGCGCGATCGTGGAAGGTCAGGTGCAGCGCCGGGAGGAAGAGCGCCGCGGCGACATAGAGCACAAGCGCTGCCATGGCTCGCAACGGGCGAGACTCAGCGAGGCAGGGAACAGGGGTCGGGCTCATGCGCTGAAAAAGAGTACGAGGGCCAGCCAGCGCCAGTTCCCAGTCCCTGCGCGGAGGTTGCCCGAGCGCTTGCTGAGTCGGCGGTTACTGCTGCGGGCCAGTCGCTTCCTCAGCGTCGTCGGCCCCTGCCCCAGCGGCCTCAGGCTGCCGCGACCCAGCGCGCAGCTCCGCCATCACCGCCACGTGCTCGCCCGAGCCGCGCGCAGCGGGATCAGTCGGAGCCAGCTCGTCAGCCGAGTGGGCCAGCTCGGCGAGCTCGGCCAGGACTGCCCGACTGCGGGCGCTCGCCGAGACCAGGGGGGCTCGCCAGCGACCGTGCTCGGGCGTTTTTTCCAGCGCCGTCAGGACTTCGGCAGCGGTGGCGGGCCGGCGAGCGCGCTCTTTCTGCAGGCAGCGCTCGATAATCTCCAAGAGCTCGCGCGAGGGGGCCGGCAAGCTGGGATCGCGTCGGCTGCTGATCGGCGGCGGCGGATCGTGAATCTGGCGATACACATCCAGATAGGCATCGCCCGACGAAAAAGGCGGCTCGCCGCACAGCATGAAGTAAGCGACGGTGCCCAGCGCGTAGACATCGGCGCGCGCGTCGACCGGCTGACCGCACAGCGCCTCGGGGGCCATGTAGCGCGGCGTGCCCATGAAGGCATCGGGCCGCGTCAGATCGGGGCCCAGATCGACGCCTTTGACCAAGCCAAAGTCGAGCACCTTCACGAAGTCGCCCGCCCCACCCATCGTCGTGATGAACAGGTTTCCCGGCTTCACGTCGCGGTGGATCATGTCCAGCGAGTGCGCTTCGGCCAGCGAGCCGGCGATCTGTTCCAGCAGATAGACCGCGCGATCGGGCGGCAGCAGGCCCTCGCGCCGGACGAGCTGTGCCAGGTCGCTGCCGTCGAGAAACTCCATGACGTAGTAGGGCTGGCCGGCGGCGGTGCGACCGAAGTCGAACACTGCGATGGTGTTGGGATGGCGCAGGCGGCTGGCGGCTTCCGCTTCGCGCTCAAAGCGGGCCATGGCCGTGGCGTCGGCGATGCCTTCTTTGAGGATCTTCACCGCGCAGGGACGACGCAGCGAGGCGTGATAGGCCAGATGAACCTCGCCCATACCGCCCTGCCCCAGCCGGCGAATGAGTCGATAGCGTCCCATCAGTCGCGCCGTAGCCAGACCCAGCGTCAGGCGGTCAGCCGCAATCGCCCCCAACAGGCCCGGGACCATGGCCCCGATGATCACCGCCAGTGTCAGCACGCCATGGACGCCAAAGAACCCCGGGCGCGGAAACGGCGACGGCCACAGGCAGGCGAAGCCCGCGAAGGTGAACAGCATGAACAGCGAGACTGGCGCGACGCGCAGGAACGCTCCCGGCAGCAGCACGAAGCGAGCCAGCATCAGGATGATCAGGCTGCCGTAGTGCGGGCTGGCTAAGCGGCCAGTATGCGCGCACAGCACGCCGACGCAGACCGAGCCTAGTGCCGTCAGAAGCACGTCGCGCACCACCTGCGCACGAAACGACAGCTCGTGAATGTACGAGGTTGCGAGAAGCATCATGTAGCCGGCAACCCAGAGCGTGCGCAGGCCAAAGAACTGCCGCGGTCCAAAGATCACTTCGGCCGGCCAGGGGTACGTGACATCGATGGCGAAGAACACGCAGACGAGGAGGACGCCAAAGACGCAGAGCTGTCGGAAGCGCTGAGGGAACAAGGCGCGTGTCACACCCGGCGCCTCGTCATCGGCCCGGGCCGGCTGCGATTCGTTGCCGCGCCGTCGCTTGCGACCAGCCGGACGCTCCGCTGCCGCAGGCGGGGCAGCCGCCGCTGCCTCCGGTTCAGGCGGGTCGCTTGCGGCCGCGCGCTGCAGCTTGGGGTCCACGATTCACCAGACTGCACAGTTGCCCCAGCTTGGGCAAGCGGCAGCTAGCTGGCGTCTCAGCTCCGGGGGGGACCGCGCAGCAAGAGCGATCGCGCCGAGACCTCGCCGCAAGCTCGCCTCCGCGCGTCGTGGGGCGTGGCTATTGTTTGCCCTCCGCTCGCCGCAACGAGATAAGCTGCAGAGAGTTTGGCTCCGAGGCCCAGGCGTCGCTGCCGGTCTCGCCCCAAGGACAACGATGCACGCGCTCTCCCCACCTGCGAAGTCTGCGATCAGGAGCCCGGCCCGCAGCGATGACGCCGTCCGGTTGATGTCGCGAGTCATCGATGTCCTCAACAGCCGGCCACTGCGTCGCTTGTCGGAGCTGTGCTTAACCGGCCTTCTGCACCTGCGGCGCGTGCTGCCGCGCGGACCGCTCGATCGTCTGCTGCGCTGGTATCTGGCCGCCGACTCGCCGTGCGCCGGCCTGCCCGATACGCCCAGCCGTCGGTTTGTGCGCTGGTTCTTCCAGCACTTTGGCGAAAAGACGATGCGGCGAGCGCAGGCCTTCGTGAACGAGACGCCGGCGGCGCAGGCGGCGCGACGCCTCGATCGCTTTTTGCGCCTGCTGCTGGTCGCCGAGCTGCGCGCCATCGCCCGCTACTTCGCGGGTCGCTGTCCGACGCCCGAGTCGCCGCTGCTGAACCAGGCCCAGCTAGCGCTGTATCCGCACTGCGACCTGTCCTGTCACGGCTGCTACACACAAGAGGATCGCCAGGGCCAACCGCCATCCCGCGCGGATGTGGCCTGGATGATCGACGAGGCCGAGTCCTGCGGCGCCTACATCATCCACGTCGTCGGCAAGGGCGAGCCGTTTCTGTCGCCGAGCTGGGCCGAGGGATTTCTCGACGTGCTGGCGGCGCGACCGCACCTGTTTTTCACCGTGGTCACCCATGGCATGCGCATCACGCCGCAGCAGGCCGCACGCCTGGGCCGCCTGGGCAATGTGCTGATCTTGGTCAGCATCGATGGCCCCGCCGAGCTGCACGATGCCCGCCGCGGCCCAGGTAGCTACGCGCGTGTGCAGCAAGCGCTGTCGCTCCTGCGGCAACACGGCGTGTTCTTCGGCTTTTCGACCACGGTCACGGCTCAGAACCACGGCGAGCTCACCCAGCCAGCATTTATCGATGATCTCGTCGCGGCAGGCTGTTCGGTGGGCATGTACTCGCGCTACTTCCCGCTGTCGCCGGCCCATCGCGACACGCTGCAGCTTTCGCCGACGGCGCTTTCCGACTATCAGCGCGCCTTCACCACAGCCCGCGATCAGGCACCTATCCCGCTGCTCGATCTCGACGACATCGAGCAGGCCACCGGCTGCCACTCGCGGTTCGGCGAGTCGGTGCATATCGACGGCGTCTCGGGCAGCGTCACGCCCTGCATCCGCGTGCCCTTCGCCCCGGCCGACTGTCGCTTGGATCGCGCGTCCGGGCGGGGCCTGTCAGCGATCCTCGCGCATGAGTTCTTCGTCGACTATCGAAGGCGGCGCGGGCCCTGCCCCAGCTGGTGTGGCGCCGACCTGCAAGGCGAGCTCATCGCCGTCGAGCGCATCCTCGATACGCATGGCGGAGCCAGCCCACGCTTGGCCGACTATCGTGAACGCAGCCCAGCTCCGGCCGAGCCGGTGCGGCTACGTCTTCCCATCGTGTCTTCATCCCCCAGGTGATGCATGGACCAGCCCGAGCAAGACCCGCAGCAGCCCCCCACTCCGTCCCAGAGTCCATCGTCGCTCCTTGGCGTCCCTCACTCCAGCCGGTATGGCGAGCTCACGCCCCTCCCCAGCTTGGGCATCGTGGCCTCGGCCATCCTCCTTTTCTGGGTGCCGGTGGCGGGGCTCGTCTTCGGAATCATGACGATCTCGACCGCCTATCGCGTCATCACCCATCCACGCGGCGATGGCTTCGCCGGAGTGGTGGCGATGATCGTCGGGCTCGGGGCGACTCTCTTGGGCCTGGGCTCGACGGTTATCGGCTTCGCGATCCTTAGTGGCTCGTGCCCGCACGTCTACTCGTTCGATGGTCAGCGCTTCAAGCTCGACGCCGATCCGCTGTCCGGGGCGCTGTTTGCAGGTGCCGAACGGGAAGACTGGGATCGCCTAGAAGAGCTTCGCCCCGTCGATGGCCGCTATCGCCTGCGCGTCGTCAACGAACTCAAAGAGATCGATCACATCGATGCGCTGTCGCTGCAGGTCGTCGATCACGCGCCTGGCACCAGCGTGCTGCCGAGCCCCAGCGGCCAGCTCTGGCCGGTTACCCAAGCGACGTCGCCGCAGGTTGCTCGCGACTCGCACGGCCGCGATATTGGGACGACGCTAAGCGACGCGGACGGCGCCTCGGTGGTCGGTCAGCCTGCTGACTTTGCCGGAACGAAGAGCGATCCGCGCGAGCGCTTGACCCTGACCTTCCCCCGCCCGGCTGGCGCGCGAGCCCTGCTCTGGCTGCGCGCCCACAGCACGCCCTTCGCTGAGGAAGCCTATGTGCAGTACATGGCCACCATGGGCCCCGGGGCAGGGGTGCTGATGCGCTGGGCGCAGAGCGACACCGACTACCCCTACGCCAAGCGCGTCGCCGACGAAGCGCGTCGCCTGGGGCTGCCGTTGTCGGTGCACAGCGTCGGGACCGGATCGGTCACCGAGATCGGCCCGATCGGTCCGGCGATCCAGCGCGACTTCGTGGTTCCTGTCCCGCTACCGCCGCAGGGCGATACCGTCACCGTCGAGCTTCTAATGACGCCGCTATTCTGGGAGATCGATCTTGCACGGCTCGCCCCCGCCCCCGCGGCTCCACTTGCGGCACAGCGCGTGCTGCCGCAGTCGGTGCAGGATGGACACGACAAGGACCTGCTGGCGTCGGTGCTAAATGCCGATGGACAGCGCGTTCGCCTGCATAACAGCGAATACATCGAAGCCAGCTTCGTCGCTCCGCCCGTCGAGGGTGGACAGGAACGCACGGTGATCCTGGCCATCCGCGGCTTCTACGAGATGGACTTTGGCGGTCACGCGATGTTGAACCCGGTGGCGCTACTGGCCCATCGCTTGGGCTATCGATCGCTGCCCCGCTTCGCGCTGCGTCGCGCGCTTGAGCAAGCCCACTAATGCCGCCCATCGTCGGCCCGCTGTCAGGGAAGCTGGCCTTTGTCAGCGGCGGCTCCAGCGACATCGGGCGCGCCATCTGTCTGCGCCTGGCTCGCGACGGTGCACAGCTGGCCTTTTCGTACTTCTCGGACCACGAAGGCGCTGCGGCGACCCGCCAAGCGCTCGACGAGCTAGGAGCACCGCCGGTCAGCGTCCTGCGCGTCAACTTCGGCGACGAAGCGAGCAGCGCAGAGCTGATTCAGCGAGCCCAGACCGAGCTGCCGCGGGTCGATCTTTTGGTCCACAACGTCGCCTCCGGCGTGTTTCGCAGCGCGACTGAGCTTTCAAGCCGACATCTCAAGTGGACCTTCGACGTCAACGCTCGCTCGCTTTTGACCTTAGTCGGCGGCTTCGTCGCCGAGCGCCCAGACGCACCGCCGCTTTTGCCAGCTGGTTCGGCGATTGTGGCGATCAGCTCGCTCGGGGCCGTGCGTGCCATTCCGCAGTACGCCGCACTCGGAGCTAGCAAGGCCGCACTGGAGTCGATCGCGCGTCATCTGGCGCTGGAGCTGGGGCCTCACGGCATTCGCGTAAACGTCGTCAGTCCGGGCATCGTCCAGACCCGCGCGCTGGCTCACCTGCCCCACCGCGATCAGCTGCTCGATATCGCCGCCCGTCGCACGCCGCTCGCTCGCTTGTGCACGCCGAACGATGTCGCCGAGGTCGTCGCCTTCCTGGGCAGCCCGGCCGCGGCGATGATCCACGGCCAGACGCTGCACGTCGATGGGGGCTACTCGATCGTCGGCTAGGTTGGCGCTTCCGGCCCCCACGACAGAAAGCCAGGCCGCTGCCTTGTGGTCGCCCGAGCGCGCCCTAGTGGGCGGGTTCTTCAGGAAGGAGTGGCTGCAGCGCGCTGCTGGCTAGCCAGCCGCTCTGACCGTCGCTGAGACGAACACGCGTGTGCTGGCCGCGCTGCTCGTCGATACGTAGCTCGGCCCCGGCAGGCAGCGCATGGGCAAAGGCGGGCGGCGCACCGCTGCTATCGGCCGAGCGCAGGATCGCCCCACCGTGCAGGACGACTGCCTCGCGACTGAGGTTGCTGTCGGTAAGTAACGAGGCCAGGGCAGAAAAGATCAGCAAGCCGGGAAGCAGGGCCAGAAACCCCAGCCAGCGTGCGGGACTCGACGGAGTGGGCGCTATCGCGGGCGGCTCCGCGGCGGAAGCCGATGCCGGCTGCAGGCTGCGTCGCTGCTGTCCCTGTGCGACGAGGCGCGCGGCCAAGGCGAGCAGAGCCAGAGCCAGCACCGCGGCTGCCAACACCACGTGCAGCAGCGGTGTCGCCAGGCGCGCCGGCAAGACCAGCCAGGCCCGCAGCCCATCGCCGGGACGCGGACGCGGCAGCCAGTCAGGCAGGCGATCGCGCACGAACGACAGGTTGCGCTGGGCCCGCTGCAGGCTTGGAGCGTGGCGCAGGGCCAGGCGATAGGCGCGGATGGCGCGCCCTGGTTCCTGCGACAGCAGCGCAGCATTGCCCCAGTCGGTCAGCAGCTCAGGGCAGTCGCTGTGCGCGCTCGCCAGCTGAGCGAGCTGCGCTTCGGCCTGGGCAAAGCCCGCCAGCCGACGGTCGCGCTCCGGCTGGGCGAGGGCCGCCTGATAGCTCGCGCGGGCTTGCGAAAGCAGGGCTCCCGCGGGATCGCTGCTCTGCGCCTGACCCCGCGGGGCGTACAGCGTCGCCGCCGCCAGCAGCGAGAGCGGAAGCAGCCATAGAGGCCAGCCACGCAGCGTCGAAGCCGCCCCCTTGGGCGAGGGCGGCGCCGGCAGCTTGCTCCAGCGATCGAGGAGGGCGGCGATCTCTGTGCGCAGATCATCCGAGAGCGGGCGCCCGGCCGCGCTAGGTGCGTACGACTCGGTCTCCAGGCGCTCGACAAGCGCCCGCCCGGCATCGTCCGCTAGACCAAGCTGCCGTCGCAGGGCCCGCAGCGAGGTCGCGAGTCGGGGAGCCAAATCGCGAGCCGGCTCGCTGGCTGCCCGTTCAAGCTCGCTGCGGACGCGACGAATCGCTTGCTGCCGCTCTGCGCTGGCTCGCCAAGCCTGCTGCCGTCGAGCCAAGAGGGCCCGCAGCCCCAAGACCAGTCCGGAAAGAACATAGAGCGCCGCCAAAAGCGGACGTAAGCGCGCCAGCGAGGGCACCGCATGCAGCGTCAGGCGCTCATCGCTTAGCGCCAGGTCAGCGCCGACCAAGGACTGACCGAAGGGCGCCGGTTCAGGGGCGCGCGCTCCGGCTGGCTGGCCGGCATTTGCCGTCGCGGCCGCACTACTCGGTGGCGCCACGACATCCGCTGCGGCCACCACTGCCGAGCCCTTCACCGACAGCGCGATCGGCTGACTCTGCACCGTCTGATAACGGCCGGTCTCGGGATCGAAGTAGGCAAACGAAAGCGCCGGAACCTCGGCCGCCTCTTGGCTGCGCAGCCGAACGGCCAGACGGAAGAGCTTGGCCTTGCCGTCCTCGATGACCTCGCCTGCGGGTGGTTCTTCAGGTGCTGTGAACTTCGCCGGAGCCAGCCCCATGGCCGCGACATCCGGCAGGATCAGCCCCGACAGCCGCCCCCGACCGCGCACGACGATCTTGAGTTCGATGGGATCGCCGACGCGCACCACCGTGCGTCCGGCTTGAACATCGATGGCGAAGGCGCTACCGACGGCATTTTTGAAGCTGGGTGGACGACCGGCCTGCGGCATCGGCCGAATCTCGATGCGCAGCGGCTTGGACAGCGCCTGATATAGACGCGACTGCGGGACCTGAAAGCCAAACAGATCGCGGCCATAGCCAACCTGGACCTCGGCCATGACGCGGGCCGGCGCCGGGATCAGCGTCCCCGGCTTATTCGGCGTCAGCCGAAACTGAAAGCGAAAGCGCGTGTAGTCGACGCCATCCAGCGTCGACTTGCCCTGCTCGTAGGGCAACTCTAGCGCGCGACTGCCGGCCTGGATGCCGCGCAGGCGTTGCTGCGTTGCTGGCGCCGGCGCGGGCTCGACCTCGACCCACTCCTCCTGGTCGAACAGGGGCAGCGAGAAGGCTGGCCGCCCGACGTCACCGCGCAGATACCACTCCAGCGTGCCGTCCACCGTCTCGCCCACCCACAGCGGTCGATCTGGCAGCACCAGACGTAGCTGCATCTGCTGCGTCTCTTCCAGCGTCTTCACCAGGAAGCGAGCCGGCTGACTACTCGCCCGTTTGCTGCCCTGGGTGGCGGTCAGCGCCGGGACCATGTGCGGTCCGCTGGTCGCCGCCTCGACGCGAAAGCGAAAGACATAGGTCACCTGGCGCGAGTCGCTGCGTACGCCGTTGATGATCTGCATCATGCTGGCGACCTGCGGCGTCACGCCCAGCGCCGTCACCCGACAGCCGGGAATCGCCAGCTTCGATAGCGTCGGTGCCGGATTTTCATCAAAGCCGCGCGCCACCACCTGCAGCACAAACGGCAGGTTGGCGTAGAGGTCTTCACTCTCAAGCTGCAGACTCAGGTCTTGCGCCCGCGCCGATCCCGGCAGCAGGAGCCAGGCCATAAGCATGGCCAGAGCGCCCACGCGACCCAGCCAGCGAAAGCCGCCCGCCTTGCGGGGCTGCCGTCGGGACGAGGTGTCTTTGGGTGAATCGACGCGCATCGATAGACCTTGCTGGGCCATGGCCTACCAGTCCTTCTCTACCGGTTCGTTGTTCCCCGGCTGCTGCCGCTTGCGCTGCCGCTCGGCTTCGCGCTCGCGGATGGCTTGCAGGCGACGCGCCGCTTGCTCTTGCGACAACTGCTGCTGCTGTTCGGGCTGCGACTTCTGGTTCTCATTCTGCTGCGGTTTCTGCTGCGGCGGCTCCAGGATGCGAATCGCGGCTTCTATGTGGGCCATCGCGCCTTTCTCCTGCTCCATCGCCGGTTCCAGATCGAGCGGCATCGACTGCCCCTGCGCTGCGCTGTGCGCCGCCTGCCCGTCTGGCTTCAGCAGCGTCGCCGCCTGCTGCATGGCAGCGTGCGCCTTGCGCACTTCCTCGGCGGCCTCAGACAGCGGCTTCTGGGCCTGCTTCGCTGCTGGCTCCTTCGCATTGGCCGCCTGATCGGCCTGCGCCGCCAGTGCCTCAGCCAACGCCTTGCCCAGCTCGGCGTGTTTGTCTTCTTCGCCGACCAGCGGACCGGCTCGTCGTCGTCGCTCGGCTTCTTCTCGCTGAGCCTGCGCGCTGTTGGTGCGGTCCAGCGTCTCGCCCTGATTGCGCAAGAGTTCCTTGAGGTGCTCGACGACGGAAAAGAACAGCCGCCGCAGCTCCGCCAGGTGCTCACGTCCTTCTTCGACAGTCGGCAGCAGCACTGGGTTGCGCTGAGTCAGCAGCGTCGCCAAGCGTTCCAGGGACGTCGCGGCGACAGCACGCTTGGTCTCGGCAAGCTGATAGCGCTGCGTCTCGGCTTGGCGCGCTTCCTCTGCCTCCTTGGCTGCCGCTTCCTGGCCGGCGGCGGGGGCGGCTGGGGGCGCTCGCAAAGCCTTGAGCTCGTCGGCAAATAGCCCCTCCAAGCGAGCAACGCGATCGCGATTGCGAGTCAGCGCATCAGTGAGCAGAGCGGCCCGCTCAGCCGGGGCTAGCTTGGCCAGCTCGGCCTTGGCGCCACTGCCTAAGAGCTGCGTCAGCCCCTGCTGTTCGCCGTACGCCAGCTCGATGAGATCGCGCACCCCACTGAACCGCTCAAGCGCCCGCAGCAGCAGGGCCACCGTCGAACTCTCGCTCTTCACGGCATTTCCCAGCTGCTCGCTAGCTAACGCCGTCTGCACCTGATCCATCGCCGTCATCGCTTCGTTGAGCAGCGGAATGGCTTCGCGTGCCGCCTGCAGCATGCGCTCGCGTGCCGCTGCCTGACGCGGATCACTGCCCGCCGCTGGAGGCTGAGACGGGTCCGCGGGGGGCGAGGGATTCTGCGCCGCATGCTCGACGCCAGCCTGCAAGCGGGCCAGGAGCTCGCCCGTCCGCGGCTTGATCTCGCGCTGCTCCTCGGCAAGGAGGCTCGGCGTCAGCCACACCGGTGTGCTCGGTGGGGGCGCAGCGGCACCCGCAGTCAGTCGCTGACTCTGGGCCTGTGACTCGCTCAGCGCCCGGGTCTGGCCGAGCGTGCCCAGCTGATCGGCGACCAGGCCCTTGAGCACCGTGACCGGATCCTGCAACTGTTCCTGCGCCCGCTTGAGCTGCGTGACACCCACGTCAGCCTGACGGTGCGCGCGTTCACCTTGCAGACGGCGCAGCAGCCGCGCGATGTCGGCCAGCGTGCCGCGCGACAGGTTCAGATAGTGCTCTAGGTTCTGCAGTTGAATCAGCCGTGCACTCTCTTCCGGCTTGCGGTCTTTTTCTGCTCGCTGCGACAAGCGATCGCGCTCGTCACCGGCCAGATCCAGCACCGCCCCAGCCTCCGACAGCAGCGTGCGCTGAAACGTCGATGCGTCTTCGAACTCGCCATGGAACGCCAGCGGCTCGTCGCTGGCCCCGGCCTGGGCGATGCGCGCAAGCAGGCCGCGGATGCGATCGCGCAGCGTCCGCTCGTCGGCAATGATGCGAGCCAAGCGCGCTTCCAGCGTGTTCTGCCCCTTGTTCAGCTGATCGCGCAGCGCCTGCAGCCGTCGCAGCACCAGCTCCAAGTTGTGACGGGCATCGGCATCGCTCGGGCGCAGCCGCACGGCATCGCGGAACCAGGCCGCACTCTGCGATAGGACGTTCACGGCTTCTTGCGGCTGCTCTTTGGTCAGGCTGGCCGCGCGCTGGGCCTGCGAAAGCGCGGTGTTGAACGCGGCGCGGAAACGCAGCTCGTCGTCGGCATCAGCGGCATCGCGCGCCGACAGAAAGCCCGCCTCGGCCTGTGCAAAGTCGGATCGGCTGAACGCCTCACGGGCTCGGTTGTAGCGCTGGCGTGGCGATCCGCTGGGCTCACTGGGGCTCGGTTTGTCAGCGGCCGGGGCGGATGGCTCCGTCGGGCCGCCCGCTGGCCTGCCGGTCGAGCTGCCCGTTCTTGCTTGGGCTGCAGTCGGGCTGGGACCCGCCATCGCCAGACGCAGCGGCAACCCAGGAGCCCCCAGCGAAAGCCCCACCACCACCGCCAGAGCCAGGCTGGCCGGCGACAGCGCCTCGCCCCAGCTGGCCCGTCTCCCACCGACGCTCAGCCGGATCGCGGCAAGCAGGGACAGCAGGCTCAACAGAATGAGCGGGGGATAGTGTTCCTTGGGCTGCGTCTTCGTCGCGGTCTGGTGCTGATCGCGCACCAAAGGCTGGATGTGCTCGCGAATGATCGACTCCAGATCAAGCGTCGCGACGCCCGCTGGGATGTAGGCCCCCTCCGTCGCGAGCGCGATGTCGCGCAGCGTCTTGCCGTCGAGGCGCGAGCGCACTAGCTGACCCTGCCGATCCGCGAGAAAGCTCTTCGCCCCGGTCGCCGGATCGGTCAGCGTGATCTCGCTGCCCCGCTCGTCGCCAAAGCCAATCGCCACGACGCGAATGCCGCCACGCTTCAGTTCCTGCGCGGCTTCTAGCGGGAAGGAATCGTGGTCTTCGCCGTCGGTAATCAGCAAGACCAGACGTGCTCCCGGCCCGGCGCTGAAGGTAGCCTTGGCCAACCGCAGGCCGTCGCCGATCCGCGTGCCTCCCCGCCCGACGCTGCGCGGGTCGGTGCGATCGAGGATCATGCGAAAAAAGCCATAGTCCGGCGTCAGCGGACACAGCACCTGGGCTCGCCCGGCGAACGCCACCAAACCGACGCGATGGCCTTTGAGCTTGGCCAATAGGTCGGCGATCTCGGCCTTGGCGCGCTGCAGTCGGTTGGGGGCTGCGTCTTCGGCCAGCATCGAGCGCGAGACATCGAGCACGACCACCAGATCCGCCGCGATCTGCGAGGTACTCACCGTCTCGACTTCACCCGGGGTCTGCGGCCGGCAGAGCGCCAGCACACCAAAGCCCAGGGTCAAGAACACACAGAGCAGACGCACACGTCGTCGCGCCGGACTTGGGCGCAGCGCTAGCCGCTGCTGCATCACGGCGGACAAGAAGCGCGCCAGCGCGCCAGCCTGCCTGCGCTCGAACCACCACAGCAGCGCCGGGAGAGCCAGCGCCGGAAGGAGCAACCAAAGAAGCTGCGGATGATGGAAATTGAGGGAAGTCACTGCGGCAACCTCCGCAACAGGGTCGCTTGCAGCAGCCAGGCCAGCGTCGCCAGCAGCAGGCCAAGACCCAGGGCGTAGGGGAAATATTCCTGGTACTGACGGAAGCGCTGCTCGACAAACTCGCTGCGCTCTAGGCTGTCGATCTCGCGGTACACCCGCGACAGGGTCTCGGCATCGGTGGCGCGGAAGTAGCGGCCGCCGGTCTTTTCGGCGATGCCCTTCAGCATTTTTTCGTCGATCTCAACGGGCATGCGGTCAAGGACGCGGCGCCCAAATGGGTCAGTCACGCGCACCGGCGCCATGCCATTGGTGCCCGCACCGACGGTGTAAACCTTGATGCCGAGCGTCGCAGCAAGCTCGGCCGCTTGCGGCGGCGAGGTGTCGCCACGATTGTTGACGCCATCGGTAAGCAGGATAGCGACGCGCGACTTGGCCTTGGCATCGCGCAGCCGCTCCAGTGCCAGGCCCAGTCCGTCGCCGATCGCTGTGCCGTCTTCGTCCTCGCGATTCACGATCTCAAGCTGCTTGGCGGCGGCCACCAAGTTGTCGTGATCCAGGGTCAGGGGACAGCGGGTATCGGCGTAGGCAGCAAAGCTGACAATGCCGATGAGATCATCGGCGCGACCGAGTAGCCCATGGCCGCCGGTCACAAAGTCGATCAGCACGTCGCGCACGGCATCCAGGCGAGTCCGTTCGCGGTCGGGCAGCGACAGATCGAGAGCCTGCATCGAGCCCGAGATATCGAGGACCAGCATGATGGCGATGCCCTGCTTTTTGATCCGCGCTTGGCGATTGGCGACGCGCGGGCCAGCCAGTGCAACCGCCAGCGCCACGACCGCCAGGGCTAGCAAAAGCGGCGGCAAAAAGCGCAGTCGGCTGCGCCAGCTCCGACGGGCAGCCGGTAGGATGGCCAAAGACGAAAAGGTCAGGCGCCCTCCGCTGTGCCAGGCCCAGAAGAAGGCGGGCAACGCGGCCAAGATGAAAAACAGCCACAGCGGCTGGTGAAATTCGAGAGGCAGCCGGCTCACGCGGCACCTCCCCCGGCCGTCGCTTCGGGCAGCCGCGTCTCGTCGAGAAAGCGGCCAGCGGCGGCGAAGGCATCCTGCGATTCCTGGGCGGCGGGACGATAGCCGGCGAACTTGACGCGATCACAGGTCGAAAGAAACGCGGCCAGGAGATCGCGTTGACTGCCCGAGAGCCGCAGCCGAGCCTGGGCCTCGCGGAGAAATTCTTCTGTCGTCAGCTCAGGCGCGCGGACACCGAAGCGATCCTCGATATAGCGGCGCACAATGTCCGATAGCTCGACGTACCAGCCGTCGGTGTCAGAACCGCTGGGCCAGCCGCGGCGCTCCAGCCCGCTCATGCGGCTGCGCGCGCGATCAAAGGCGCTCTCCCGGACCTGCTGCGCTGCTCGCACCCGCAGTCGCCGCAGCAGCCAGAGCGCAATCCCGATCAGCAGGGCCCCCGCCGGGACGGCAGCAAAAAGCCACAGAGCCCCCCGCACCGGAGACTCGTCGAGCGCTCCCCGAAGCCCACGCAGCTCCCCCTCGCCCTGTTCGGCCAGCACCGAAGCGATGTCGATCGCCAGCTCGTCGGTCAGGATCTCGCGCACCGGCTCGCTACCCGCGTCGGGGCTGTTCGCCACCCAGGTTCCACCCGCCGGGCGATGGTCGGTGAACTCGATACGCAGCGACGGGATGCGCTGCCGACCGCTCATCGGGGCTTCCAGGCCGTAGCGCTGCGAGTGCAGGCTGGAACCATCCGGCTTGGTCTCGCTGCGCGGGGTAAAGCTGGTGATCGCAAACCGGCCCAGGGCTTCGCCAAACGGCGGCATCTCGACCTGAATTCCTGGCTGTGCCTCGACGGTGAGGGTCAGCGTCAACGCATCGCCCAGGCGCGGCTTCTTGGGCTGCAGGCTCAAGCTCACCCGCACCGGCCCCGACTCCTGGGTCTGCTGCAATGTCTCGACGGCCGCGACGGCAGCATCTGGGGCGGCGGAGCCCTCGGGATGACGGCAGGCGGCAACCAGAAGCAGCCCCAGTGCACAGATCAGGTGCTGCGCCCGGGCCAGACTCATGAGGCGCTTTTGACGGCTGATCATCGTCGCTGCCTCCGCTCGCGCATGCGGAAGAAGGCCAGCAGGGGATCGACGACCGATCGGCGGGCGTCGATGCGCACAAGATCAATGCCGGCCCCGCGCAGAGCGGCCTCCAGCTGACGCTGTCGCCCTGCGGCAGCGACGGTGAGCGCCTCTTGAAAAGCCGCCGAACTGGTGTCGTAGGTCTGGGTGGCACCGGTCTCGGCATCTTCCAGCGTGAGGAGGCCGGTGCGAGGAAAGCTAGACTCGCGCTCGTCGCCGACCAGTACCGCAACGACATCGTGGCGGCGATTGACGCTGCGCAGCGCTGGCAGATAGCCCTCGTCCAGGAAGTCGGAGATCAAGAACACGACAGCCCGCCGCGGCAGGATGCGGCGGCAGAATTCCATGGCTCCGGCCAGGTTGGTGCAGCGACGAGGATCGTCGACCGGCCCCGCAGATCGACGCAGCCGCGACAGCGCCTGTCGCATCCAGATCGGCAGCCGTGAACGGCTCTGCTCCGATGCAGCAGCAGTCGGCGCTGGGCTAAGGTCGGCATCGATGCCCCGCGCCAGTACCTCGCGTACGACGCGCAGCGCATGCTTCTGGCCCTTGCGCGGTGGAATGAACTCTTCGACCCCGCCGTGAAACAGGAGGAGGCCGATCTTGTCGTCGTTGTGGATGGCCGAAAAGGCCAAAAGCGCGGACAGCTCAACCGCCGCTTGTCGCTTCGAGCGCCCCGCGGAACCAAAGTTCTGCGAGGCCGAGATGTCGACGACGAGGAGCACGGTCAGCTCGCGCTCTTCTTGGAAGCGCTTGACGAAGGGCGCGCCCATGCGGGCCGTGACGTTCCAGTCGATGGTGCGAACGTCGTCGCCCGGTGTGTAGGGGCGGACCTCGTCGAACTCCATGCCCTGGCCCTTGAAGACAGACAGGTACTGTCCGGCCAGCATGTCGGCAACGTGGCGTCCGGTCTGAAACTGGATGCGCCGTACCTGTTTGACGATCTCCGACGGCAGCATGGACGCTACGGGACTTCGACGTTGTCGAGGATCAGCGTGACGATGTCGTCGGCCGTCTTGTTCTCGGCCTCGGCCTCATACGACAGGAGCAAGCGATGGCGCAGGACGTCGTGGGCGATGCTCTTGACGTCGTGCGGGCTGATGTAGCTGCGCCCAGCGAGCAGCGCGTTGGCCTTCGCCACTTTGACCAGGTTGATAGATGCACGCACCGACGCACCGCACTCGATTAGGCTCTTGAGCTGCGGCAGCTTGTGGCTGGCCGGATCGCGCGTGGCCGAGACCAGATCGACGACGTAGCGCTTCACCTTATCGTCGACGAAGACGTGCCGGGCGGCCTCGCGCGCGGCGATGATCTCGGCAGGCGTCATGACCTTTTGCACCTGCGGCTCGCTGGTGCTTCCGGCCATGCGGTCGACGATCTTGAGCTCCTCTTCGCGCGTCGGGTAGCTGACGCGAACTTTCATCAGGAAGCGATCAAGCTGAGCTTCCGGAAGGGGATAGGTGCCCTCCTGCTCTATCGGATTCTGCGTCGCCAGAACCAGGAACGGATCGGCCAGCGGGAAGGTGTGCTCGCCGAGGGTGACCTGGCGCTCCTGCATCGCTTCGAGTAGCGCGGCCTGCACCTTGGCCGGGGCGCGGTTGATCTCGTCAGCCAGGATCAGGTTGCCGAAGATCGGGCCCTTTTTGACGCTGTAGCTGCCCTCTTTCGGATTGAAAATCTGCGTGCCGGTGACGTCGCCGGGCAGCATGTCGGGGGTGAACTGGATGCGCGAAAACGTCGCGTCGATGCAGCTGGCCAGCGTGCGGATCACCAGCGTCTTGGCCAGGCCGGGCACGCCTTCTAGCAGGATGTGCCCGCCGGCGACAAAGCCCAAGAGCAGCCGGTGCACCATCGCGTCTTGTCCGACGAGTACCTTGCCTAGCTCGGCCTTCAGGGTGGTGAAACGATCTTGGAACTTTGCCTCGTCTGCCATGGCTCTCTACTTGCGATTGGACTGGCGATTGGGGGAAGGCTGCCGGCTGCCCTCGCGACCTGGTCTGCGGGTCGGCGCCATCGGTCCCCTAGGGGGAGACCGGGAGGATGGAGAGCCGGCAACTTGAGCGCTCGTAAACTAATGGGCTGGCCAGCGGAAGGCAAGAGAGCAGACAGCGGGGCGGGGCGGCTCAGTCAATCGGAAAGGGGCAGACCGCGGGGACGACAAAGTCGGCGGTGCGACGCACCAGTTCGTCAGCGCTGCCGACGGTAAAGTCCGCAGCGGGCTGATAGACGCAGCCGCGGAAGGACACGGCGACGGCTGACCCGACGGTCGCCATGCTGGGGGCCGGCGACAGATCGGGGCGGGCCGGGCAGTCACCCAGGTCCAGGATGCGGGCGGCGACGTAGCAGTCGAGAAACAGCCGACGATCCAGCTCGCGCGCGAGCAGCGGACGCAGGCGGTGCAGAGCCCGCAGCCAGAACGCCCGATCGCACCACGACGGAGGCGGCTTGACGGCGTTTAGCGCCAGCCGATCCACAGCGGGGATGGCCAGCAGCTCGGCCAGCAGTCCATCGCAGAGCTGCTCGGCAAAGCGCTGTGTAGACAGCGTGACGATCAGCACTCGCTCGACGTTGGGGAAGGCCTGCGCCACGTGGTTCAGCGCCGTGGCGACATCCGAAGCGGCGACCTGTCCAACAGGCGCATGCAGGCTGCCGGCGGAGGGGCCTTTGAACGGATCGATCGATAGGTTCAGGCGAGTCACCCCGGCCAGGAGCTCAGGCGGCACGGTGGTTGCGACGGCGAGCGTGGTCGTCACAGCCGCGGGCAGATCCCGCCCCCGGGCCAGCTGCAGAAGTCGCGGCAGAACGCCGGTTGCGGTCAGCGGCTCGACCGGTTCGCTGAGCGTGATCGCCAGCTCGCGATAGCTCAGGCGATCGAGTGCGTCCGCCAGAACCGCCAGCAGGCCCTCGTCGACGACGTAGGGCGTTGTCCGCTCCTTGGATCCGCTCTCTCCTTCGACGGCTCCCTGCCGCCTGCCGAGATAGCAGAAGGGACACTGCACGCGACAACGCCCTGCCTCAAAGTGCAGCGAAAGGACACCCAGGCGTGCCGTCGCTAGCGGTGCGCACGCTGCGCAGAGTCAGTCGAGTGCCGGTGAGACTGCCGAAGGCCGCGCCGCTCTGGCCAGTCGCTCCGTGCCGCAATTGCAGCGCCTGCCGGAAGGCACTTTGACGCGCTGGGAAGTGCGCGGCTCCTACCACGATACTTTCGCGCTCACGCCGGCCGGCTGGCGCATCACGCGCCGTCATTGCGTGTGCATGGATGCCTTCGGCGAATTTCTTGCCGAAGGCGTGGAACGTTTTCCGGCGCTGGCATGGAGCGATGCCACGGCCCTCGCTTGAACCCATTCACCCCAAGGAGTCCCCATGAGTCCGTCCCGTCCCCAGGCCGAAGGCGTCAAACAATTCGAGAACGAGCGCGTGATCGTCACCGAGTGGCGCTTTGCGCCCGGCGCCGAGACCGGCTGGCATGTGCACGGCCATGATTACGTGGTGGTGCCGCTCACCGATGGCACCTTGCTGCTTGAAACACCGGATGGCGAGAAGCGCGCCGAGCTCAAGGTCGGCGTGTCCTATTCGCGCAATGTCGGCGTCGAGCACAATGTCATCAACGCCAACGATTACGAGTTCGTCTTTGTCGAAATCGAATTCAAAGCCCCCTAGGAAACCGCACCGCAAGGGCCAGGCCCGGGGCGACGACGCCGCGCCGCGCGCCAGGGCCGTCCCCTTCCCGACCCGGGAACAGGTGCTCGCCTTCATCCGCGAGAGCGAGACGCCGGTCGGCAAGCGCGAGATCGCCCGCGCCTTTCATCTCAAGGGCCCCGACCGGATTGCGCTGAAGGCCTTGCTGAAG